>NZ_JBHIRJ010000002.1:113822-278049 GCF_042197045.1 Bartonella sp. AA74HLJMH | reverse complement strand
TTGGGCATAAGCAGAATTATTCATAAAGAACGCAGTCACAGCAGCAGAAAATGCGATGATTTTGTTGTTACTTTTCGGTTTCAGATTAATTAAACTTTGCATATCTCACTCTTATTAAAATTCTAGATAATATTTTTTATATAAATAAACATATTGTATTTATAACTAATGCTATTGTTACTATTTTGTAAATAGCAGTGTAACAAGTTGGGTTGCAGAACCTGCGATGACAACACCGATTGCCCACCGTACAAATGTGTCTTTTCCGATGTAGCGTCCTGCATAGCCAATTGCTAAACATAAAAGTATAACAGCAGCAGCAATAGGGATAATTGCTTTCAAGTCTTTCTGTAAATCTGTTAGAGCGTTCGATGCATTTTTTAGAACGGATGGTTGGGCATAAGCAGAATTATTCATAAAGAACGCAGTCACAGCAGCAGAAAATGCGATGATTTTGTTGTTACTTTTCGATTTGAGATTAATTAAATTTTGCATATCTCACTCTTATTAAAATTCTAAATAATATTTTTATACAAATAAACATATTGTATTTTATAATTTATAATTAATGCCATTATTATGTTGTTTTAAATAGCAGTGAAACAAGTTGGGCTGCTGAACCTGCGATAACGACCCCGATTGCCCACCGTACAAATGTGTCTTTTCCGATGTAGCGTCCTGCATAACCAATTGCTAAGCATAATAGTATAATAGCAGCAGCAATAGGTATAATTTTTTCAATATCGCCTTGTAAACCCTTTAGAGCTGTCTCCGCATTTTTTAAAGTTTTTGCTTGGGCTTGTGCATGAGCTGAACTACCCATAAAAAACACAGTTAAAGCTGCAGACAATGCAGCAATTTTATTACGAGCTGTTGTGTGAAGAATATTTAATTGTTTCATGTTCTTTATCCTGATTAAGATTAAAACTCCCACAAATGACCCCTCTTTCATGAAGAAACTTAAAGAGATATTTTGGATCAGCCCAAGTTCTTAGTTTTCCTCTTTGTGTAAGTAATGTATATTTATTTGGCTTTCCGGTAATTGGATCATCAGAAATAAATGTGAAATACCATTCTCTTTCTGAAAGCATCACGACTGTAATCTCACGTGCTGCTTTTTGACTAAATGCCATATCAACGCTGTTTTGTTCTATCATTTTCATTATCTTTGCCCTCAATTAGAAGAGATTTTGTTCAATCTTACTAATTAGAGCTTTAACATTTTCTTATCTACCTTTCATTATAATATCCTATCAAAATTCTAGGTTTTCGTGAAAATATCAGTCATCACTCAGTGATCTTCTCGATGAAGAAAAATCTTCAGCTGAAAAAGCATCTCTGGCGCTACTTTCTTTATGTGTAAATGCATCTTCTTCTCCTTTTGAAGAGAGAGAAAGAGAATCTACTTTAGTTGTCTGTTCTGGTTCTTCTTTTTTTAGCTTTACAGGCTCCTGCAAGTCTTCATTTCCTCGTACAGCAGCTTTTATTCCAATATATGAAGTAACTTTTTGCATACGGGTGTGGCTTGAGTTTTCTGTATTGTAAAAATTCAGCACAGACTGCAAAGTCGCTTTTTCAAAGACGCACTTTGATGTTGTTTGTTCATAGCAGTAAGTTAAAGCGCTTTGTGCAGCTGTAAGATTTCTGCAAAAATCAAATGCATCAAAAAGAGAAAACAATTTCACATTTCCAACACCAATTTGCCCTAAAATTATGTTAAAATTATGTTCACTCTGTTCAGCTGTTGCGATTGTTTCCTTAAGCTGAGATGATTGATAGAAGAAGTTATCTTTATCATCTGTTACATAGACATTGTCCCGCGCTTCTTGTTTGGCGATAACTGAAAATGCTATGGGGGGCGTATTGGATATGTATGCAGCAGCAAAAAATGTGAAATCTGGAACAATCATTAGCAATACACCTTATTACGAAGAATTTTATTAATACAAATGCTAATTCTGTGTTGTGCTTTTTCTCGTTGTCTTTTGATTTTATAAATTTGCAGAATGAGATTGTTTAGCTTAGAATATTCCTTGTGATTATTGCTTTGTTTTCTTCTAAGAATATTTCTAATATATGCGAATATCCAACCAACAAGATAAAAGTGTGGAATAAAATAGAGCACATTGCGCCAACCAATATTATTCGAATCACGAAGAAAGGCGCTGCTTTTAAAAAATAATAATCTTTGATACTGTATTGAAGCTGCTTGTTTTATATAATCCTCTAGTTGCAAAAATCTTTTCAAAAAAAATTTATACGAAGTAAAAAGCCGTTGTGTATGAGGGGAGGTTTTCTTGTCATAATGAACTACACTATCATTATACAGAGAGGGCTTGTTCTTTGTTGCGTATTGCCATAACTTATAGAGTGACGATTTATATTTACTTTTGACTACTGATTCATAAGATTCAGAGAGGTGTGATGGCGCTTGAGCACTGCATTTAGTAGTTTCAGCAATTGAACTGAAAAAAGATGCAGTGGTGGTAATTGATATACCAATAAACAGCTCTTTGTGGTCCAAAGCACATCTCCGTCAAAGTGATATATGTATCGTAATTTTAATTTCGATAATAAATAGACAGAAATTGTCTATAATTGTGTTTAAAATATGGCAAGAAAAGATTCTTTTTTGCAAGGGGAGTAATTAAGGTGAATGATCTCAAAAATATGAATTTTGATGAGCTACAAGAGATGCGTACACAAATCGATGTGGAATTAAAAAAACGGCAAGCAAAGGAAAAGCAAAATGCGCGACGAAAAATTCTTGAAATTGCTAATGCCCATGGAATTGATATCGCTGATCTTGTGAGCAAAGAGCGCCATTATAGAAATCCCAATAACCAATGGGAATTATGGAATGGGCGTGGACGTAGACCTAAGTGGATTAAAGAGTGGTTGGAGAATGGGTATACACTTGATGAACTCGAAGTAACGTAACACGTGTGCGATCTTTACAAGATAAGGGAATACCAAGGAATGTAAATGCAAGAAGTATGCTCTTTTGGGTAATTTAATTGTATAAATATACTGAACGAATATATTAAAGTATTGAGTTACCAAATACAATGATAGGGAGCGTGAACAATTTATTTAAATGCAAAAGGTCTTGTTGTCATAATCTGGCAAGCATAATGATGATGCCAGATTGGAATATTGTAATTGCTTTTGGCATGTGAGAGAGGGGGGATATTTTACTTCTTTTTATTGTTTATTTACAAAAATGGTCGAAATGAGAATAATTTATTGCATAGGGATTTTAACTCAATATGTAAAATGATAATTTTATCAATTAATATGTTAATAAATTAGCATACTTATATTTTTGAAATACTGTTCTGTAGAACAAGCCTGATGTTATAGATTTTGTTTGGTCTTTTTTCTGTAAGATTATATATGAGGCATTTACTTTATTTATCGTTCGTTTAGTTGAGATGAGTGAGTATGTAGAAAAATGGAAAATTTCTATGGCTGTTATGGGTTTTATAGAATTTATGACATATTTCTGAGCGTTTGTGATTAAAATTCATTTATGAGCGTTTATGAATAATGAATAAAGAGTGTATTTGAAAATAAAAGGATTGGATCATTTCTATTGCGGTTTATCTTCTTTTATGGTGTGAAATAGGGGGGTATGCAGGTTTACAATTGTGTGTGATGGTATAGAGTACGGAATACTTTGTTATATATTGGAATATTTTTTCTAAAGTCGTGTGGTATTCCACAATAAGTTAAAGAGTTTGTCTGAGAAGCAGAATGCCCCAAACGGAATACATTTATGTTTCCAATTTACGCGCTTTTTTAAAAGAAAATTTTTCAATGCAACTAAGCTTATTTTATGGCGCTTCTCGTGAATAGTATAACGTAAAAGCCCCTATGATCATATAAAATTCATTGTACACCACCATTTTTACTTCAATAAAAAGTATAAGCCGGCGTCCTTATACACTTTACTCGCCTCCAATATTGCTAAAGTCCTTAGTTCTTGAGAGAGGGAGGCTTTTGTCGCTTTGTTTAATTGTTTTATTTATACGACACTTTCGCTTGTGATGTGCAAGCGAATGATTTTGATTGCTTCAACATGAGAGAGATTTGAAATAAGGGTATTTTATGATCTTTAGATTTCTCACTCAATATGAGAACAATGAACTTATTATTATAAATAAAAGTGTTGTGTGCTTAAAAAGTCTTGTTTATTTTATTATGCCGTGAAATGGCTTCTTTTAAGGTGTGGTGATATAAAGCAACAACCTCTCTGAGATATTAAACGTTTTTTTCAGTGCGTAGTGAATACTCTCATAATGTAGCTTGCTTGTCGAGTTTTATATTAAGTGAAATATAGGAGGAGGAAGTCAAGAAAAAATTACTCGACAGGAATCCAGTTTGTAAACAGATTGGATGAGATAAGAATTTTTTGTTCTTTGAAGGAGGAAGGCAAAGGTTGTAAAAAAAGTGAAATAGTATGAATTTTTTCTTAAAGTGGGAAGCCGTGTAGAAGACGTGGGGCATTTGGAGAGAGTCCGGCAGCTTCTTGAATGAAGTATTTTTTTATTTTTGGTGCTTGATTAATGATTCCAAGTCCGGTATCGCGGAGCATCCGTAAAAGAAGGCTATCATTAGAAAAGAGTTTATTAAGCCAATCATTGCTTAAAGCCATACGGACAATTTCAAAACGTCTCCAGCTTTGATAGCGCTCTAAAGCCGTGAGGGAGCCAATGTCAAGACCTAGTCGTGCTGTTTCAATAATCACTTCAGCCAGCGCAGCGCTATCGCGTAATCCTAAATTGAGTCCTTGTCCTGCAATGGGGTGGATGGTATGGGCGGCATCGCCAACGAGAGCAAAACGTGGTTTAACGCATTGACGTGTTAAAGAAAGACTCAAAGGAAAAGCTTGACGTTCGCCATCCCAAGAGAGTTTGCCTAATCGATGGCCAATGCGTCTTTCGAGTTCTGTTTCAAAAATAAGTGTATCAGCTTTGAGATAATATTGCGCAGTTTTATGATCTTCATTCCACACAATGGCGGATCGGTTGCCTTTGAGAGGGAGAAGAGCAAAAGGACCGGCAGGTAAAAAATGTTGAATTGCTTGACCATTATGGGGTTTTTCATGTTCAACTGTGCAGATGATTGCTGTTTGTTTATAGGGATGAGAAAAATTTTTCAGACCAGCTTTTTGGCGTAATTTCGAATGGGCTCCGTCAGCTGCAATAAGCAATTTTGTTTGCCAAACCTCTTCATTATTTAAAGTGACGGTTGTATGTTGATCTTCTTGATGAAAATCAATGACACGGGTGTTTGTAATAACAGGGATATTGAGACCTTTGACACGTTTTTTTAAAGTGTTGATGAGTTCTCTATGCTCTACCATAGCAGCAAAGGGCTCGCCGGGATTAATGTCGCCTTCAAAGGTTAAAAGAGTGGGTTTGACAGGATCATTTGTGCTTGTATCTGTGATGATCATTGAATGAATGGGTTGCGCATAGGGTTTTATAGATTCCCAACATTGTAATTGTTTTAACATACGAATAGAAGCAGCAGCAAGGGCAATGGTTCGTATGTTAGAAGCAGCGGGATCTCCTTGTGGAGCAGCATCAACGATTTTTATTTTCAGATTAGGGGCTGTTTGCTTGAGTGCTATCGCTAGGGTTAAACCGACAGCTGCCCCCCCTGCAATGAGCAGATCACATTGTTTAGTTTTATGAGATTTAATTTTTTTATTGGGTTGTACATTTTTATTGCGATTAGAACACACAATACTTCTTCCATTGTTTATAGTTTGCTTTCTTTTAAAAAGAATATCTTTTTACATTGCTAAAATATCTTAACCTTTACTTTTCTCTCTGCTTTACAAAAACGAGGTTTCTTTTTAGCGCCAATCTGATGACAGATTGGTTTTTCAGAGTTTTTCTGCTTAATCATTTATGTGATTCATCTTACAGATTTATCGGATAAGCTTTTTTAAATATCTTCTTCAATTCTTTTTACACTTGGTTGATAAAAAAGAAAACTAAAAATAAACAAAGATGGTTGTGTATTTTTTTAGTTGTGTGAGTTGCTTCAGTATGCTTGTCCTGAAAGGGGCCATTTCGTTAGTATGATAGATAAAAATAGATAAAAAATTGTGGTCATTCGTGATGGTTAAAACAGTATTCATATTTTGCCGTTATCATGGTGTAGCGTAAAAAATATTATTTGTTTAGGAAGGTGCCTATAGCACCCATGTAACACTTTACACATGAGGTGTTTTTTGGTTGATCGTTTGATAAATATTCAGGGAGAGCTTTTTGTGCGCCTTATGAAGGATTGTCTCTTAGGGTGGTGGTATATGAATGATATGAAGTGGTTAGAAGGTAGAACGCGCTAGATAAGAAGTCGGATTGTTTACAGGCGATTTGTTTACAAATCGGCACAGAGTTTAAGCTTCATGCTTTTTTTAGAGAGAGAGGGAGTTATAACTCTTTAAAATATGAAAGTTTTGTATTTGGAATTGATAGATGCACCGAAGTTCTTCTCCTTATGATTCATTAGAAGTGCGAAATTCTCAAGGTTCGCGTCTTATTGAGATGTTTTTACGTCAGATAGGAGTATTTATTGGGCTCGGGCTTTTGGGCTTTATTATTTTTTGTGTGTTTGCTTTGGCGACGTGGAATGTTGCGGATCCATCTTTAACCCATGCAAGTACAAATGAGGTTACAAACCTTATGGGGTGGATGGGGGCAATTTTTTCAGATTTTATTATGCAGTTTTTTGGCTTGGCAAGTCTTTCTGTTTTGTTGCCACCGTTATTTTGGTCTTTTCTCTTGTTGGCGCAAAAGAATATCTACAATTTGACTTTGCGCTTTTTTTTATGGGTGCTATCAACGATTTGTTTTTTAATTGCTTTTGCCCTTATGTCACCTGTTGCTTCTTTTACTTATTGGCCATTGCCAATGGGATTGGGAGGGGTTTTAGGAGATAAAGTTTTAAGTGTTGCTTCTTCAGTCTTTCCTCTTTTTCTTTCTCCTCCTTACACGGTGTTTTTCAGTGTTGTTTTTATTCTTTTAGGTTTTTTCACCGCTGCTTTTGCTGGTAATGTGATATGGCGGCGTCGAACAAAGAAAAGAAAAGAAAAAAGCATTCCAAAAGACGAAATCGTTAATCCAGCCTTTGAGTTGGAAGAAGATACGGAATATGCCGCAGAGGAGGATCGTGAAAATCATGGTTTTTTTGCGACAACTTGTGGCGCTCTTTTGCATCTTTTTTATTTTTTACAAGCGCGTTTTTTTCGTTTATTCTGTTTCAAAAGGCGTTTTCAGAGTAAAGGGCAAGGAAAGCCATTTGATCGGATTGAGCCAACTTTTTTAGGTGAAAAAGTAAAGTGTGAGGAAAATCAAAATAAAGCCTATGTTTCTCCTGTTAAAAATCGAAAGTCTTTAACAGCTTCTTCAAAGGGTGGTTTTGTTCTTCCTCTTGTAGATTATCTTTCGGTTCCACCACCGTCTGTTAAGGATGCAAAACTTTCTCCTGCTGTTTTAAGAGCAAATTCTCAGGAGCTTGAAGGGGTTTTGTTAGATTTTGGGGTCAAAGGAAAAATTATAGATGCTTGTCCTGGACCGGTGGTAACTTTGTATGAATTTGAACCGGCAGCAGGCATTAAGTCTTCCCGTATCATTGGTTTGGCAGATGATATTGCACGCTCGATGCGTGCGATTTCGGCGCGTGTTGCGGTGGTTCCAGGACGTAATGTTATTGGAATAGAATTGCCCAATGCAAAGCGTGAGATGGTTTATTTACGAGAAATGTTGCAGGCGCAAGAATTTATTGACAGCAAAGCCAAGCTAGGACTTGCTTTGGGTAAGACAATCGGGGGGGAAGCTGTTGTTGCAGATTTAGCAAAAATGCCCCATCTTTTGGTTGCTGGTACAACAGGATCGGGAAAGTCTGTTGCTATCAATACAATGATTTTATCATTGCTTTATCGTATGACACCTGAACAATGTCGTCTCATTATGGTGGACCCGAAAATGCTTGAGCTTTCGGTTTATGATGGCATTCCCCATTTATTAACACCCGTGGTGACAGACCCTAAAAAAGCCGTGATTGCTTTAAAGTGGGCTGTTCGTGAAATGGAAGAACGCTATAGTAAAATGTCAAAACTAGGCGTTCGTAATATTGATGGGTTTAATGCACGTCTTAGGGAAGCTGCAAGTCAGGGAGAGACAATGGTGCGGACAATTCAAGTTGGATTTGATCGCGAGACTGGTGAGCCTCTTTATGAAACGGAAACACTTGATTTTAGTCCTATGCCCTATATTGTTGTCATTATTGATGAAATGGCTGATTTGATGATGGTTGCTGGTAAAGATATTGAAGGAGCGGTTCAACGTTTAGCACAAATGGCACGTGCTGCCGGTATCCATGTAATTATGGCGACACAGCGTCCTTCTGTCGATGTTATTACTGGGACGATCAAAGCCAATTTTCCTACACGTATTTCTTTTTCTGTGAGTTCAAAAATTGATAGCCGAACAATTTTAGGCGAACAGGGGGCCGAGCAATTATTGGGACAAGGAGATATGCTCTTTATGATGGGAGGAGGACGTATTCAGCGTGTGCATGGGCCTTTTGTTGCGGATGATGAAGTGGAGCAGGTTGTTGCGCATCTCAAAGCGCAAGCACGACCGGATTATTTAGAAACAATTACGCAAGAAGTTGAAGAGGATGGTGCTGATGTTTCTTTGTCTTCTCCTTCAGAAGATGATCCCTATAGTCAAGCTGTTGCTATTGTGCTTCGTGATCGTAAGGCTTCGACCTCTTATATTCAACGCCGTTTAGGCATTGGTTATAACCGCGCTGCGACATTGATTGAGAGGATGGAAGAAGAAGGTATTATTAGTCCAGCAAATCACGCAGGGAAACGAGAAATTTTAGTGCCTGCTGAAGAAGAGCGCTTTTGAAAAATCTTTATAGTTGTTTTTTATAATACCTTGTAAAACAAGTGTTTATCCTATTGTATCGTAGAAATTCTGCATTTTCATATACCAGCTCTCAATTTGCGATAGCTCCTTGGTACTTGAGACTCCTTATAAGGGGATTCTTTATCTTATATAACTTTTATCCATACACCAACCTTGCTTGTAACGTGCAAGCAAATGATTTGAATTGATTCAATATGAGAGAGTATGTGATGAAAGAATCTTATTGTCTTTGGCGTTATGATTTAAGTTAAAAAGATAAATTATTATAAATCAATATCTTGGTATAAAATAATGTCATTGCGAGTGTAGAGGGGGGTAAAAGCATGTAAGGTTTGGTATTTAAGTGTCTTTTTAAGTGCGCTCTAAATATTTAGGGCAAGGCTGATCTGTCGAGTCTTAATATAAATGAATTATATGGGGTGGGAAGCTAAGTGAAATTTGCTAAACTCCAAACTGTTTACAGAGTGGTTCGGATGAAGATTTTTATTCTTTTGGGTGGGAAGGAAGTCAAAAAAGCATTTTTGATACTTAAAAGAGCTTTCAGGTTCGCGAGTAATATGTTTAGTCCTTAATCCATTATGTATTGACTATAATTTATGTTGCTTCATAGATTAGGGGTGGGAAAGAATATATTATGCGTTTAGAAAATCAGCAGATAAGCAGGAAAATTTGATGATTTCGGAAACATAAACGCAGACTGGTTATTTGGAAACGATACCGAAAGAGATCGCAAGAAATAGAGGGATGTTTCTTTAGCAGATGATTCCTATTGTCAAGCTGTTGCTATTATGCTTCGTGATCGTAAGGCTTCAACTTCTTATATTCAATGTCGTTTAGGCATTGGTTATAACTGTGCCGCCACATTGATCGAAAGGATAGAAGAAGAAGGCATCATTAGTCCAGCTAATGATATGGGTAAGCGAAAAATTTTGGAGACTGTCGAAGAAGAATACTTTTAAAAATCTTTTGATATTTTTTTCAAACAATATCTTTATCTTATAAAGAAGGGTATTTATTCGTCGTTGATCACTTAAGTTATGAATTATAAAGTCAATTAAGTATTGCTTGGGAGCATTTTTTATGAAAACGTCTTTTTTACCGCAAAGAAGAGTCTTTGGGTTGGTGGGAATTATTATCTTTTGGTGTTTAACTGTTCCTGTTTTTTCGCAAGCATCTAATAAAGTGATAAAGGCGCAAAATGTTGTGAATCACTTTGCGGCAATCAAAACAATGACAGGTGATTTTATTCAGTTTAGTCCAAAGGGAAAAATGTCTCAGGGGACATTTTATTTAGAGCGCCCAGGGAAAATTCGTTTCATTTACAAAAAAATGCCTTTACAGATTATTTCAGATGGCCAATTTGTGGGTATTAACAATCGGGCTTTGAATACTTGGAACTTTTCACAACTTTCGCAAACGCCAATGAAGTTTTTGTTGGATGATAAAATTGATGTATCTTCTGGGCGCTTGTTCGCATTTCGCGAAGATCCAGGGGCTGTGACGATTGTTCTGCGTGATAAAACGATTGGGGCAGGGCAAATAAGGATGGTTTTTGATTCTAAAGGCTCTGCTTTGCGACAGTGGACAATTGTTGACCAACAAAATTTGGAAACTACTGTGCAGATTATGAATGTGCGGACAGACGTCCGGTTCGCTAATGGGATGTTCACGCTTCCTTCGAAGAAATGAAGAAAGAGTGTTACGTCATTGGGATTAAAACAAATGTTCTTTCGTATTGCGACTTGGAATATTAATTCTATTCGTTTGCGTCTTGCACAGGTTTTTCAGTATTTGGAACTCTTTTCCGCAGATGTTTTGTGTCTACAGGAAACAAAATGTCCAGATGCTTTATTTCCAGTGGAGGCTTTTGAAGCAGCGGGTTATAAGCATATCGCATTGAGTGGACAAAAATCTTATAACGGGGTGGCTATTGTTTCTCGTTTGCCTTTTAAAAAGGTAGAAAAACGTTTTTTTTGCCAAAACCAAGATTGCCGTTATATCTCAGTTATTGTGGAAGCCCATGGGAGAAGCTTGCGGATTCATAATTTTTATGTTCCTGCTGGGGGAGATATCCCTGATGCTGATGTGAATGAAAAGTTTCGTCATAAGCTTGATTTTTTAGAAGAAATGTCCTCCATTCGTGCGGATCAAGGCGATGGTCTTTCTTCTCTTTTGGTGGGAGATTTAAATATTGCTCCTTTGGCAGAGGATGTTTGGTCTCATCAGCAATTGTTGAAGGTTGTAAGCCATACTCCCATTGAAACCGAGCGTTTACAGGATTTGTGTTGTCAAGGTGGATGGATTGATCTGATGCGGTTGCATATTCCTGTTCCTACCAAGCTTTACACATGGTGGAGTTATCGTGCTCGCGATTGGGCATTTACCGATTATGGGCGGCGGCTTGACCATGTTTGGTCTTCTCAAGATTTAGCCCCTTTTGTTGTAGATCTTTCGATTTTTCGTGATGCGCGCGGATGGGAACGTCCTTCAGATCATATTCCTGTGCAAACTGTATTTGATTTTTCACGTCAAGTTTGAAATAAGAGGTAAATAAAGTATTAATATTAAATAATGATTCTGAAAGAATGCGGGAGACTGGATGTATATCAGAAATCTCAAATGGGGCGCTTCTCGTGGATTATTTTTTAGTGTCTTGTTGTGTTTGCTTTTGTCAGGATGTATGGTTGGTCCTAATTACCAGAAAACATCTTTTCGTGTTCCAGCAGTTTGGGGAGAAAAATCTGCACAGACTGCTGGGCAGCCCGTTGCGCTTGCCGGATGGTGGCGGCATTTGAATGATCCTGTTCTAGATGCGTTAATGGATTACGCGATTTCTGGAAATAATAATGTTGCTGTTGCCAAAGCTCGGGTACGTGAGGCGCGTGCGGGTTTAGGACAGGTTGTGGGAACTCTTTTGCCAAATGTGTCCAATTCAATTTCAGGAACCCGTAGTCGTTCTGGACAGTCTGATGCATTGTTCAACCAGTATAGTAGTGGTTTTGATGCAAGCTGGGAGCTTGATTTTTTTGGTGGGCATAAACGTGCGGTTGAAGCGGCGCGTTATGGCCTTGATGCGGCTGTGGAAGATATGCGCGCTACCATGGTGACATTACTAGGAGATGTGGCAACAAATTATGTGCAAATGCGTGGTTGGCAACAAAAGTTGTTTATTGTGCGGCAAATTGCTGTATCACAACGTAAAACTTATGAACTGATGCGCGCTAGATTAACAGCTGGTGATGTTTCTGAGCTTGATGTTTCAAATGCGCAAGCACAAATGGCAAATACAGAAGCAGATATATCACAGATGGAAGCGAATTTAGCAATGAGCGTTCATCGCCTTTCTGTCTTAACTGGTCGTGTGCCTACGGCATTGAAGGATCTTTTACAAAAAAATGCTAAGCATGCAAAGATTCCACAACCACGCTGGCCGATACCAGCAGGAATTCCAGCCGATATTTTGTTAACACGTCCAGATTTACGACGGGCAGAGCGTCAATATGCGCAAGCGACAGCACGGATTGGTCAACGTGAAGCAGATCGTTATCCATCACTTACTTTAACAGGCAATATTTCGACAGCAGCAACGGCAATTGATCAATTATGGAAAAATTCAACGATTGGCTGGTCTTTTGGACCTGGTCTTCGTTTTCCTCTTTTTAATGGAGGTCAGGTCGAGGCTTCTATTGCGGTAGCGCGCGCGCAGCGTGATCAAGCTTTTATTACTTATCGAGCTGCTGTGTTGGAAGCTTTAGAAGATGTAGAAAATGCGCTTGTAAGATTAACGAAGGAGCATCAACGCTTAGAAAAGCTAATCGTTGCGAATAAAGCTTCTCTTCATTCCTTAAAACTTTCACGGAACCTTTTTGAGAATGGAAATACCAGTTTTCTTGAATTGTTAAATGCTGATCGCTCTTATTATTCTGCACAAATGGCGCTTAAAGATAGCCGTGTTTCTTTGGTTACGCAATATATCACGTTGATGAAAGCATTGGGGGGGGGCTGGGATGGCGTTGTTGATGTATCGCGTCCAGAAGTCGTTGATAATGCACCTCGTTCGCGTGCAAAGGTAGGGAAATGAAAAAAAACTTACTCAAAAATTTCATTACAAAACACAAAAAAC
This sequence comes from Bartonella sp. AA74HLJMH, assembly GCF_042197045.1. NCBI lineage: Bacteria > Pseudomonadati > Pseudomonadota > Alphaproteobacteria > Hyphomicrobiales > Bartonellaceae > Bartonella > Bartonella sp. AA74HLJMH. The sequence goes on along the minus strand of NZ_JBHIRJ010000002.1, from coordinate 264,969 downwards.
TTTCCTTCTTTTTAACTGCTATATTTCTCATTCTCTTGTTGTTATGGTTACGTTCTGTTTTTTTTGGAACATCTGCTCCAACTTATATAACAGCGGTGGTGAAACGTGGGGATATTGAGGAAAGTGTTTTAGCTTCTGGTCTTGTACGTCCTTACCGGTTGGTGGCTGTTGGTGCGCGAGCAACAGGGCGTGTGGTGTCAATGCATGTTTCCCCTGGGAGTGTTGTGAAAGAAGGCGATCTCTTGGCAGAAATTGATCCTACAGATCAGGAAAATGATTTAAAAAGAAAAAAAGCAGCATTATCGCATTATTATGCGAGTTTGGTAGAACAAGAAGCCTATCTTTCTCTTGCACAGAAAAATTTAGAGCGTCAGAAAAAAATGATTGAAACACGTGCGGTTTCACGTGCGAACCTCGATGAGGCTACGACACAGGTGAAAATACGCGAGGCGCAAATTGAACAACTTCGTCAGCAGATTGTGCAAGCACAAATTGATGTGGAGAGTGCAGAGGTTAATTTAGGTTATACACGCATCACTGCCCCTTCAGCGGGAACGGTTTTGGCAACAGTTGTGGAAGAAGGGCAGAATGTGAATGCGGTTCAGTCGGCGCCAACGATTGTTATTTTGGGTGATTTATCAAAGATGACGATCAAGGCGCAAATCTCAGAAGCAGATGTTCTTAAAGTCCGAGCTGGACAACCACTTTATTTTACAGTTCTAGGTAATTCACAGCGTCGTTATGAAGGCGTTTTAGAAAAAGTAGAGCCGGCTCCTGAAGCAATTCGTGCTGATGTGAGTATTAATCCTGGTATGGTGAGTGGTTCTAGTGCTTTAATATCATCGGCTATTTATTACAATGGAATTCTACATGTTGATAATGCGGACAATTTTTTGCGAACCTATATGACTGCTCAAGTTCATATTATCTTAGGGCGCGCGCAGAATGTCTTGTTGGTTCCAAGTGATGCTTTACGCGATGAGACAAGAGAGCGTAAAGCATGGGTTTCTGTTTTGGTGGGGGAAAATAAGGTGGTTACTAAACAGGTGAGCGTTGGGTTGAATAATAAGGTTATGGCAGAGATTGTTTCAGGACTTAACGAGGGTGATGTCGTCGTCACCAGTTCGTCTGATGGAGTGATGCCAGAGTCTTCTCACATGCACAGCGAAGACGAGAGTTAAAGCATGAGCACAAATCAAGCAGATGCTGTCTTCGTCTTGGAAAATATTGTGCGCAAATTTCCTGCGGGCGAAGCGTTTGTTACCGTTTTGAAAAACATCAATCTTACCATTAAACGTGGTGAAATGGTGGCAATTGTAGGTGCTTCCGGTTCAGGTAAATCGACCTTGATGAATATTTTAGGCTGTCTTGATCGTCCAACTTCTGGTCGTTATTGGATCTCTGGTAAAGAAACAGCTTCCCTTTCTGCGGATGAATTGTCGGCTTTGCGACGTAATCATTTTGGTTTTATTTTTCAGCGTTACCATTTGTTGAATGAATTGACAGCTCTTGGTAATGTTGAAATTCCGGCTATTTATGCGGGATGTGCCGTGGAAGCAAGGAAAAAGCGGGCACAGGATCTTTTAACGCGTTTGGGCATGGGTGATCGGATAAATCATCGTCCAAATCAGCTTTCCGGTGGTCAGCAACAACGTGTTTCTATTGCTCGGGCGCTCATGAATAATGCGGAGGTCATTCTTGCAGATGAACCAACTGGTGCATTGGACAAAAAGAGTGGGCAAGAAGTATTGCATATTTTGGATGAACTTCATCAAGAGGGGCGTACCATTATCATTGTAACCCATGATATGCAGGTGGCTGAAAGAGCAGAGCGTATTATCGAAATCAGTGATGGGGAAATTATTGCTGATAAACGGTCAAGGGTTGCAAAAACAAAAGTTGGTGGAAAATCTTTTCAGGAACAACAAAATCTAAAAGGCCAACAAAAACTGGGCTTTTTTCGTTCTTTTGTTGAGCGATTCCGTGAGGCGTTTGTGATGGCTCTGTTGGCAATGAATGCACATCGCATGCGGACTTTTCTAACAATGCTTGGGGTGATTATCGGTATTGGGGCGATTATTGCTATGGTGGCTTTAGGGAATGGTACACGAGAGAAAATTCTGGAAAATTTTAAAAGTTTGGGTACTAATACATTAACCATTTTTCCTGGTAAAAGTTTTTCTGATCCACAAGCAGAAAAAATAACCAGTTTGGTTGAAGCTGATGCAGAAGCCTTGTCTGGATTACCTTATGTTTCTGGTGTGACACCACAGATTTCAGCAAGCTCGAAAGTGCGTTTTGGTGCAGTTGAAGTCAATGCCATTATTGCGGGGGTGGGAGAACAATTTTTTCAGACACAGGGGCTCAAAGTTTTCAAAGGACAGTTTTTTGATCAAAAAAGTGTCCATGATCGGGCGGTTGATCTCGTGATCGAGAAAGAAGCATTGTCTGTTCTTTTCCCCCATAGCCATGAAAGCCCCCTTGGAAAGGTGGTGAATGTGGGTAATGTTCCTGCGCGTATTATTGGTGTTGTTGATTCGCAAAATAATGCAAGTGGAGATACATCAAATACTTTACAGCTTTATTTACCCTATACAACAGTGCAGACGCGTTTTCTTGGTACAACAGAAGTTCGTGCAATTATTGTTAGGATTGCTGATGATATTGATTCATATTTAGCGGAGACCATGATAAAACGTTTTCTCATTATGCGGCATGGCGGGGAGGATTTTTTCATTAGAAATTCTGAATTTTTCCGTGAACGTGTTATGGAGAGTACAAATATTTTAACACTTTTAATTTCTTCAATTGCAGCTATTTCCCTAGTTGTGGGGGGTATAGGGGTGATGAATATTATGTTGGTCACAGTTTCTGAGCGGATCAATGAAATCGGTGTGCGTATGGCAGTTGGTGCACGGCAAAGTGATATTTTACAGCAATTTCTCATTGAAGCGATTTTGGTTTGTGTGATTGGTGGTGGTTTGGGGATCTTGCTTGGACTTTCTATCGGTGGCTTGTTTCTTCTGTTTAAGGCACCTATTCATTTGGTTTATACTATTGAATCGATCATTATGTCTCTTACTTTTTCAACCCTCATAGGAATATGTTTTGGCTTTTCTCCAGCGCGGCAAGCTTCACGGCTTGACCCTGTTGTCGCTCTTTCACGCGATTAAGCTTTATCAATTGGGGCATGTTTGTTCGTGATGCTTTCCACTTGGATGAAGCATTTATGAAGCGAAACATGAATGGAAAAAGTTTAGCATTATTTGCTGCTCTATTTTAGAAAACGCTTTGTTCATTAAGTGGAGTGTACCACTAGAGGTGAACGTTTTATAGGGCACCCCATCATGTGAGATATGGTAGGCATATAAGCCTTCTTGAGGCATTAAATGTTTTGAGAATGCATGATGAATATTTTAAATCTTTCTTGTCGAGTCTTATGGAAGTAAATCCTATTAAGGAGAAATTAAATAGAACCCGTTAGAATGAGATTGCTTGCAGACTGAATTTTGTTAAAAATTCTCGTCTTCTGAGATGTGAAGAGGAGGACAAATGAAATATACTGCGCGACGATTCTTAAGATTTAACCTAAAAAGAGGCGGGGGAAGTGAATAGTATATCTGCTAACAAACAAAAGAACAAAAAAGAAGGTTGATGCCAAAAACAGCTTAAACCTCCGTTCTTCCAAAAAAATGAACTGGTATCGAGATAGTTGAGCAGTTTAAGAGGTTTCGTTTAGTCTTTTTAAGATTTTCGGAAAAGAGGTTATGAGGATTTCTCACTTTTAGTTTTGCAGAAGGTGGTGCAAATTATAGGTGTTTAGGTTTATGCAAATAAATTATGATCGTGCTCAAGTTTTAAAATGTGACCTAAGACACAGCTATTTTCTGTTCCTTTATGCGAGTAACTTAGCTTTCTTTAGAATATTTTGTTTAAGGCATCGCTTTTTTCTGCCTTATCTCATGATTTTGGAGCTGAAGGATAAACAAGCCATTTGAGTTTCTAGGGTAAGGATGCCGTCAGATACTCGGTAGGGGGCGTGATCTTAAGAACTAATACCGTGAGATGCGGGTTTGATTTCATGAGTTTGGTGAGGAAGACAAAAAGTTTGAGAGGCGGATAGCTTCTTATTTTGAATGATGTATGAATGAAAGGGGCTTTCATTTATTGAAAAAGAATAAGCTCATATTCAGCAGATGTGAGATGAAGTAAGAGAACATCGTAATACCAAGCTGCAATTATGCTGCTAAAAAACATAATGGCCGCTAGTGATGAGCAATGGTATGTCTAGTTGGTATGGTATTCTTCCTCCTGCTACAAGTTCGATACGGAGCGCCATTGTGTTGCACATTAACACTCTTGTTTTAAAGAAACATTTCTCAAGGTATCCAAGCCTATTTTGCGACGCTGTTCATGGTAAATCTATTGAGCACCTCCATCTTTACGCTTATGAAGTAATAAGCCGGCACCATCATTATATTTGCCAGCTCGTGGGTGTTGCTGATAGACCTTGCATTAAGACGGTTCATAAGAGCCATTTTTAGTCATTTCTTGTACAGTTTTTCTCCACACACTCATCCCGCTTGTGATGTGCAAGCGGGTGGTTTTGATTGATTCAAGATAAACAGATTTGAAATGAGAAAATCTTACGTTATTCAGAGTTCTAATTTAATATGAATGACGCTATATTATCATTATAAATCAATATATTGTACATATAAAAAAGAATTCTAAAACCACCCGCTATAAAGTATAAGAAGCGAATAATTAATCTACGAAAGAACAAAAGACAAAAAAATATTCAAAAATCAATATTTTGAATATCACAACTAATATTTTGCGTATTTATAGTGAAATTATATGCATGATCGTTCGTAAAATGCGCTGTTTTGTGTGTGGAGTTTCTTCCTTGGTATCTTGTGTGTTCGCAGGTGTCTTATCCATTTCCTCCTCTCATTCTTAAGCTAAATCCTAAAATTATTGCGCACTTTATTGTGTATTCTTAACAAAAGGCAAAAAATATTTTCAAAATCATCACGCCTTACCGTTTATTTCCATAGGGATATAGACATCAATAAATGCATCATATGATTTGGGGGATACTCAAAAAGATCAAAAGATTCTCTCTTGTTGATTTAATTAAGCATAGAAGAAATATCTTAAAATCAAGCAATTTTAAGCTTTTTTTAAGTTTTTTGGGTAGAACAAGAGGCATTAATGAATAGGTCTAGATTCGATAATTGAAGATGTTTTTAATAGAGAGAAAAGCATGACGACGCTGCAATCGCTTTTACAGAGCTATCGTGATGAAGCGCGTACCGAACGAGATAAAGGTACATATTTTGAGCGTTTTGCTCTTGCTTATCTGACACATGATCCTCTTCAGTCTGGGTGTTATGAGAAGGTTCAAACCTTTAAAGATTGGGCTCGTGAAAATGCTTGGGATGGTCGGGATACCGGTATTGATCTTGTGGCAAAGCTTCGTGATGAAGAGGGATTTGCAGCAATCCAATGTAAATTTTATGATGCAGCCTATCGGATTAGAAAAGCAGATATTGATAGTTTTATTTCGGCATCAGGGAAAGCTCCATTCAAGCGGCGTGTTATTATAGATAGTACTGAAAGTACTTGGAGTGATAACGCTGAAACAATGATACGGGGGCAGGATATTCCTGTTATACGGATTAATCTTTCCGATATACAACAAAGTCCGATCCGTTGGGAAACTTTTGCAGCCCAGGGCAAAGTTGTTTTGGAGGATAAAAAGAAGTTGCGTCCACATCAATTGGAAGCATTGCGTGATGTGCGTGCTGGGCTTGCTCAAGCAGATCGGGGGAAGCTTATTATGGCTTGTGGTACTGGTAAGACATTTACCAGTCTTAAAATTGCTGAGGATTTGGCGGGTGAAGGCAAGTTTGTTTTGTTTCTTGTTCCTTCCTTGGCACTGATGTCACAGACGGTGCGTGAATGGACAACGGATGCAGGAATCGGATTGAGATCTTTTGCTGTTTGTTCCGATACACAAGTGGGAAAGCGTCGTAAAAATAGTGATGATGTTGCTGAAATTGATGTGTTTGATCTTGCTTTTCCGGCGACAACCGATGCTGCTAAACTTGCAGAACAGGTGGCGAAGAGTGTTGCAGATAAGATGACCGTGGTGTTTGCAACCTATCAATCTATTCAGGTGATTGCTGATGCTCAGAAAAACTATGGTTTGCCAACATTTGATCTTATCATTTGTGATGAAGCGCACCGTACAACAGGGGCAACGCTGGTGGGCGAGGATGAATCCAATTTTGTTAAGGTGCATTCCAATGATGTTATTCGTGCCAAGAAACGCCTTTATATGACAGCGACACCACGTATTTTTGGTGATAACGCAAAAAGTCGCGCGAATGAAGTTAATGCTGTTCTTGCTTCTATGGATGATGAAAAGCTTTTTGGTAAAACACTTTTTTATCGGGGTTTTTCATGGGCAGTACAAAATGATCTTTTAACAGATTATAAGGTTATTGTCTTAGCAATGGACGAAAAATTGGTCAGTTCCGCTGTTCAGAAGCGCCTTAGTGATAGCGATTCTGAGCTTATTCTTGATGATGCAACAAAGATTATTGGCTGTTATAAGGCTTTGACAAAACAAAATATGAAGGCTGATGTTGGTACGGATTCATATCCTATGCATCGTGCTTTAGCATTTTGTAAAACTATTAAAAGTTCTGAACTTGTGCGTGATGAGTTTTCTACGGTTGTTAGAGAATATCTTGATTATACGAAAGAGGATACAGAAAATGAGCATTTTCTGAAGTGTGAAATTGAGCATGTTGATGGCACTTTTAATGCGAAGGATCGTGGTGCATTACTTGACTGGTTGAAAGCTGATAGTGGTGAGGATGTTTGTCGTATTTTGACCAATGCTCGGTGTTTGTCTGAGGGGGTGGATGTTCCGGCTCTTGATGCGATCATGTTTTTAAATCCACGCAAAAGCCAGATTGATGTTGTGCAAGCGGTTGGGCGGGTGATGCGTCGCTCTGAAGGTAAAAAGATGGGATATGTCATTTTGCCAATTGGTATTCCTCCTGATACTCCAGTGGAACAGGCTTTGAACAACAATGATAAATATCGGGTTATCTGGCAAATTTTAAATGCTTTGCGTGCGCATGATGATCGTTTTGATGCGACGATTAATAAGGCATCCCTCGGGCAAGATATCAGCAATGTGATTGAGATTATTGGTGTCACGCAGAGCACTGAGTTACAGGCTGTTACGGCTGTTGTAGACAATCTTCCGGTTCGCTCACAGCCTGCACGAGCGGGAATTGGAAGTCTGGAGCATGATTGCTTTCTTACAGAGCAGGTAAACGAGGAGTTTTCTTTCTGCGTAGATGAACTTTCTCGTGCGATTTTGGCAAAGATCGTTAAGAAATGTGGGACACGTGATTATTGGGAGGATTGGGCGAGCAATATTGCTGAAATTGCTAAGAATCATATCACGCGCTTAACAGGCATTCTGGCAGAGCCAAATACTGAGGCGCGTCAAGCCTTTGACAGGTTTGTGGCAGAACTGCGTGATGACTTAAATGATGCTGTTACAGAAGCTGATGCGATTGAGATGTTGGCACAGCATATTATCACGCGTCCTGTCTTTCAGGTGTTGTTTGAAGGCTATCAGTTCACACGTGAGAATCCTGTCTCGCGTGCTATGCAGCGTATGCTTGATGTGCTTGATGAGGCAAATCTTGATAAGGAATCCAAAGATCTGGAAAAATTTTACGCAAGTGTAAAATTACGAGCCAGTGGCATTACGGATCCAAAAGCAAAACAGAGGTTGATTGTAGAGCTTTATGATAAGTTTTTTCGTTATGCTTTTCCACGCACTGTAGAAAAACTAGGCATTGTTTATACCCCCGTCGAGGTTGTGGATTTTATTTTGCACTCTGTCAATGATGTCTTAGAGCAAGAATTTGGGCAAACGCTTGGCTCACCGGGTGTGCACATCATGGATCCTTTTACTGGAACGGGTACTTTTATCACGCGGCTTTTACAATCGGGCCTGATAAAGCCAGAAGAAGTGAAACACAAATTTTGTCGTGAAATTCATGCCAATGAAATCGTGCTTTTAGCCTATTATATTGCAGCCATTAATATTGAGACGACCTATCATGGTCTGATGGGGGGCGATTATGTTCCGTTTGAGGGAATTTGTTTAACCGATACATTCCAGCTTTATGAGCAAGAAAAAGACCTGATCAGTGATTTGCTGGTGGATAACAGTACACGTCGGGCGCACCAGAAGGAACTGGATATTCGTGTTATTGTTGGCAACCCCCCTTATTCTTCTGGACAAAAAAGTGAAAACGACAATGCGCAGAATATTGGCTATCCTAAATTGGATCGTCGCATTCGTGAAACCTATGCCGCTCAATCTAAAGCAAGCAATGTTAATGGACTTTATGACAGTTATATTCGTGCCATTCGTTGGGCAAGTGACCGTATAAAAGACTGTGGTGTTATTGGTTTTGTGACAAATGCAGGTTTTATCAGTAGTTACTCTACGGATGGTTTACGAAAATGTTTAATCGAGGAATTTAGCAGCCTTTATATTTTCCATTTGCGGGGGAATCAACGAACTTCTGGAGAACTCTCTCGAAAGGAGGGGGGAAAGATTTTTGGTTCTGGGTCTCGCGCACCTATTGCGATTTCCATTTTGGTTAAAAATCCGGATGCACAACAGCATGGGAAAATATATTTTCGTGATATTGGAGATTATCTCACAGCAAAAGAAAAGCTCCGTGAACTTCAGAGGTTGGGGAGTATTGGTGGTATCACACGTGAACACAGCTGGCAGATGATTACACCTGATGAGCATGGCGATTGGCTGAATCAGCGCAATAATGATTTTGAAAAATTTCTAGCCTTAGGTGACAAGAAAGGCAGTGATAAAAGGCTCTTTGAAAATTTTTCTGGCGGTATACAAACTAGTCGTGATGCTTGGACATATAACTCAAGTCGTGAAGCTTTAGCAAAGAATATGAGCAATATGATTGCTTTTTATAACAGTGAAGTAGAGCGTTTTAATGCTGCGTATCTACATTCTGATCGCAAAGCACGTGCAAATGCTGTGAACGATTTTGTCAATACAGATTCTAGAAAGATTAGTTGGAGTAGTAGCCTTAAAGAAGAATTAATAAGGGGGAAAGCTTTTAAATTTAAAGATACGTATATTACCCAGAGCCTTTATCGTCCTTTTACACAACAGTGGCTCTATTACAATCGTGTTTTTAACCATAGAGTTTTACAAATGCCACGTATTTTTCCTCTGGAACAAGCGGCTGAAAATAAGGTGATACAAGTTACGGGAATTGGAGCAAGCAGTGGCTTTTCTGTTCTGATGACTAAGAATTTATCTAATCTTCATGCAATGGATACTGGTCAATGTTTTCCACGGTATGTTTATGAAGATGCTGTGTCCTTGAAAAATAAGGAGGGGGATCAGGTTCATTTGTTTGCAAATTTTGCAGAGGAAAGCAAAGAAACTGGTTTAGAGCGGCGTGATGCTCTTACGGATGAAGGGTTGGCTTATTTTAAGGCAGCTTATCCTGGTGAAATGATAACAAAGGATGATTTGTTTTATTATGTTTACGGGATTTTGCATTCTGAAGATTATCGTGCTCGTTATGCGCATAATTTATCTAAACAATTGCCGCGTATTCCAACAGTTAAAAAGGTAGAGGATTTTTGGGCTTTTGTTACAGCGGGGCGCAAGCTTGGTGATTTGCATATGAATTATGAAGAGATTGAACCCTATCCCGTTACCTATAAACAGGGAGATCCAAGAACTTGGGTGATTTCTGATGAGAAGAGTTTTTATCGTGTTGAGGCGATGAAATTTGCTGGTAAGCGTGGTGCTATTGATAAAAGCACAGTGATTTATAATGCGCATATCACGATGCAGAATATTCCTCTTGAAGCTTATGAGTATGTGATCAATGGCAGGCCTGCTCTTGAATGGGTTATGGAGCGGCAGGTTGTCAAAACGGATAAAGCGAGTGGGATTGTGAATGATGCCAATCGCTATGCTGTTGAAACGGTGGGTAATCCAGCTTATCCATTGGAATTGTTTCAGCGGGTTATTACTGTAAGCTTGGAAACAATGAAAATTGTGCGCAACCTGCCAAAATTGGAAGTGAGAGAAACTGAAAAGGTTAAATTATCCATTGTGCGGTAAAATAGCGCTGTGTCGTAACAAACTGGCACTATCACACACCTTGTCAGCTCGTGGGTATTGCGACAGCCCTTGGCACTTGAGACACGTCCATAAGAGGCATGTCTTTCTTGTACAGTTTTACGCTGCGCAGGCTCTCTTCCTTTGTGATGTGCAAGAAAATGGTTTTGATTGATTCAATAGAGAACAGATTTGAAATGAGAGAATCTGATGATATTGAGAGCTCTCATTCAAGTTGAAGCGTAATAAATTTCATTATAAATCAATATATTGTATGTGATAAAGCACCTTAGGCAGTGAGGTCGCTAAAATTATGACGCATGAGCTTTAGCGGCAGTGATGAATATTCTCAGGCAGGGTTTTCTTATCGAGCTTTATGTGAGTAAACCATATAAATGGAGAAGCTGAGTGGAACCTGTCCAGAGAAAGTGGATTGTTTACAAATCGTTGCTAATAAGAATCGTCGCCTTTTGAGATGTTGAGAGGAAATGACAATTCTCATGAAATCTGTCTTTTGAGATGTTCTGATATTGAAGTGAGCAGGTGGAACGCGTTAGACAAGAAGCTGAGTTATTATTGTTTACAGATCAATAGAGTTTAAAAATTTTCGTTCTTTTTGGGAGAGGAAACCAGACAAAAAGTGATCTTAGAGAGCGAAATGATTTCAAAAAAGATTGCGATAAAAAATGTAGGGTATTTGTCGCGGTGTGCGTTTTGAGCTTATTCCTATCTGTGATCTAAAATGCTCTTATGAAGATGCTTTTTAGAATAAGAGATTGTTACTAATATATTGACTTATAATGATAGTTTAATGTTCTCTCTGTTAAATGAGAAATCTAAGTATTATAAATTTTCTTATTTTAAATCTATTAAAATTACTTCTTTGCATGTCATATGAGGTTGGTATGTTCGTGTTTAAGAAAGGCGTAATGCATGCCTCTTACCAATTATCCCAAGAGGTTTAAGAGCTATCGTAATACTTGGGGGGTGGTAAAATATAGGGTGGGGCGGTTTGCATTTTTTATGAAGGGTAAGACAGTGGTGTAAATAGATTTTTATGACAAGTCTGGAGATCTTATGGCTGTCTGGGGGCTCTATTTACAAGAGCTTATATATTGGGATGGCATGTACAGATCCGCGCTGTGAGATATGTTTGGGATGTAAGAGATGTTTTGGGTGAACGTGCAAATACAGTGACACGTGCATTGGGATGTTCTGCGTTGTATGAGGGTAAGCTCTGTCGAGTTTTTATAGAGGCAACTCGTGTGGAAGGGTATGAAAGAAAGGTATGAAGCGGTTCGTGGGTGGCAAGGTTTTTAAAAAGTCAGAAGGATAAAGATTAGAATGCGGTTCTGATATAGACTTGGAGCGTTTTAATATATTGGAATATAAGAATGCGGATTTGATTGATCTGTTGTATTGCGCTTTCAGCATTGTTCTTTTTAACAGGATAGGCAATGAAATGGATATCAGGCATTAAATATTTAAGTTCTCGCATTGAGCGCCACACATGGTAATCATGGGTGACGATATAAAGGGTTTTATAGTGGTGTTTTTTGATCCAATCGGCGCTTTCTTTAGCATTTCCTCTGGTGTTAATCGCTTGATGCCCGATGTCAATACAACAGGAGATAAGCCGTGGGGTAATATGCATGTTGTGCATGAGACTTTTCAGATTGGTTGTGGTGTTTACGCCACTGATGAGGAGACGTGAACCAAGCCCCCTTTGTAAGAGATTAAGTCCTGTCTCTATTCGGTTTTCTCCGCCTGTAAGCACGATAATGGCATCCGCTTTGGGGAGAGGTGTTGGGGGAGAGAGTCGTTCAGTTTTTTCAGAAAAAATAATAAAACCGCCCCAGAAAATTAAAACAATGATTGAAAGAGTAAGGGTTGTCGGTGGAAAATAGCGAAATAAAAAGCAGGGAGACCAATTATTATAGTGGGTCCGTTTTGGAAGAGGACGTTCTAAATTGTTTTGCGTCAATGAGTTGAAAGTATTGTAAGTCATAAAATTAAAATAAACCGTTTTCACATTGATCAATTTTTTTCAGTTGCGCTAAAATAGTCATGCGGTTTGTAAGGGTGGTAAGAAAAGAAACGAAAATAATAAGAAAAATGATTTTTCCGTAGGGGATGGAACTTATGGAAAGATGTCCAAACAAAGCTGTTACTTGGCTAGCTTCTACTCTTCCCAAGTTATAATTCGTCCAGAGACAAAAGGCTGAAAATAGAAATATGCTTGTGAGACCACCATATAAAGCACCACGCAGCGCAGTTTTAAAAAAATGCCAGTCAAATTGGCGAGCAATGAAAAGAGTTTCAGTACCAAGGAAATATAAGACATTGATAATATGTGTATTTTCTGCCAATGCATTGCGGGTGGCAAAAATGATGGTGAGGATAAGAGAGCCTAAAACCAATGCTAAAATTGAAAAACCAATGAAAACAGTGGTGTGTGCCATGGCCGCAAAACGATGAACCCAAACACGGTGATCATCAAATTGACCTCCTGGAATTTGGGTTTTAATGGCGTGATTAATGGCTGCAAAATTGATTTTTTCATCCCCATTCAGGGTCACAATGATGAGGCGGGGAAGGGGTAGTTCATTGACATTGAAGCCTGTTCCAAGCCATGGCTCCAGTAACTTTTCTGTAGCTTTTTGGTCAACAATTTTTGCATCTTGTACACCAGAAAATGTTTTAACCAATTGTACGGCATCACGGAGTGCTTTGTTGATATCAACATTGTCAATGGGGCGTATTTGTATTGTTGCTTCATAGCTAATCTGATTACTCCAATTTTGGGCGGCACGTTGGACCAAATCAACACCGATTAAGGTGAGGCTTGAAAGAAATGTCATAATAGCAATCACGGCAACTAATGCTTTTCCAGAAATATTACCACTGGGAATAATCGCTGTTGTATTTTTTTTATTGCTTGTAAAAATGGGGAAAGATTTATTCATGAATCGTCATCCGTCCGTTATGGAGAAGCATACGCCGTGCTGCAACTTGTTCCATTAAGGCAATATCATGGGTGGCAATGATAACAGCCGTTCCAAAACGGTTTAATTCAATAAACAAACGGAGGAGGCGTTTTGCCAAGGGCGGATCGACATTTCCGGTGGGTTCATCGGCAAGTAGAATTTCAGGTTGATCAATGAGTGCGCGTGCAATGGCTACCCTTTGTTTTTCCCCACCGGAAAGAACCGGTGGTAAAACATGAATATGATCTCCAAGACCTACCCAACAGAGAAGATCTTCCACTTCACTGCGATAGGTTGCTTCTTCTTGTCCTTTAATGCGTAAAGGTAAGGAGACATTTTCATAAGTGGTCATGTGGTCGAGTAAACGAAAATCTTGAAAAACCACCCCGATACGTTGTCGGAGCGCAGGGAGCTCTTGTCGTTTGAGTAATGCTGTGTCTGTTCCAAAGAGATCAATATGACCGCGGGTGGGTTTGAGTGCCAAAAACATAAGACGCATCAGCGACGTTTTCCCTGCTCCAGAGGCACCTGTGAGAAATTGAAATGATCCAGGAGGAATATGAAAGCTAATATCACGAAGGACCTCAGGGCCCATTCCATAGCGTAGGCCGACATTTTCAAAATGAATCACTTTTTATTATTACTCCTGATTTTATATTGCATCATTTATTCTAAAAACTCTTACTTTCATTGCTTTAGATTTTTGTTGTAAGCTTGTTTATTTTAGATTTCATGGTTTTCAATATTTTTTATACACCCTCGTTATAGATAAATATTTTTGCTCAAGAATATTATCACTTATACTTTCTTTTTTTAGCCTTATTTATGATTTTAGCAGGAATTTCAAAGGGATTCTAGCATAAACATCAGAACTATTTTTCCTTCTTACTCAGAAGCTTTTTTTGCACTGAGTGGACATTGGGTGATTTTAAAAAGCTATGTTGCTCTTTTATCTTACTTTCTTATTCTTGTTCGTATCCCAATCCTGAGGTTTTGGCTTAAATTATTTCTTACCTCTCATGAAGAAAAGCGTTTGTTGTTAGAATGATTGAGCTTTTCATGAATTGTTTTGTTTTTTATTATCCTCGGTGGTTTTCGTAATAATGCTGAGATAATTTTAGCAAAAAACAAAAACCACCGTATGTTGTATTTCGTCGTGTTTTTTAGTTTTGTCGGTTGGCAATCAGATCTTCAACAACTTGTGGTTCGGCAAGAGTTGAAATATCTCCGAGAGTATCAAAATCGTTTTCAGCGATTTTTCGTAAAATACGTCTCATAATTTTCCCTGATCGCGTTTTGGGAAGCTGCGGAGCAAACTGAATTTTATCCAATATGGCAATAGAGCCTATTTCTTGTCTCACATGCTTGATAAGGTCTTTTTGCAATTCTTCACTTGGCGCTGTTCCTTCCATGAGGGTCACAAAACTATAAATTCCTTGTCCTTTAATGGGATGCGGGTAACCCACAATAGCTGCTTCTGATACAGCGGGATGAGAAACAAGAGCTGATTCAATTTCAGCGGTTCCTAATCTGTGCCCCGAGACATTGAGAATGTCATCAACTCGTCCTGTGATCCAATAATAACCGTCGCTATCGCGCCTACAGCTATCGCCTGAAAAATATTTTCCTTTATAGGAGGAAAAATAAGTTTGAATAAAGCGTTCATGATCCTTATAAAGTGTGCGCATTTGTCCTGGCCATGAATCACTGATACAAAGAGTGCCTTCTGCTTCACCTTCTAAAACATTGCCTTGGGCATCAACAATTTGGGGTTGAACACCAAAGAAAGGACGTGTGGCTGATCCTGCTTTGAGGGGGGTTGCACCAGGCAAGGGTGTGATCATATGCCCTCCTGTTTCTGTTTGCCACCATGTATCGAGAATCGGACAACGGTCATTTCCAACTGTATGATAAAACCATTCCCATGCTTCTGGGTTAATAGGTTCGCCTACCGTTCCTAAAAGACGTAACGACGTCCTGTCTGAGTGTTCAACAAACGAATTTCCTGCTCCCATTAAGGCGCGGATAGCTGTTGGTGCGGTGTAGAGTGTATTGACTTGATGCTTGTCGACAATTTCCCAGAATCTGCCTTTGTCAGGAAAGGTTGGTGTGCCTTCAAACATTAAAGTGGTCGCACCATTACATAAAGGTCCATAAACCAAGTAAGAATGGCCGGTTATCCACCCAATATCAGCCGTACACCAGTAAACTTCATCGGGGTGGTAATCAAAAACATATTGGTGAGTCATCGAGGCAAAAACAAGATAGCCTGCTGTGGTATGCAAAACACCTTTAGGTTTGCCGGTGGAGCCTGAAGTATAAAGAATAAAAAGCGGATCTTCAGCATTCATTGGTTCTGCTGGACAAGCTGTTTTGGCATGAGCTATCTCTTCGTGGTACCAAAAATCACGCCCCTCTACCCATTGAATGGGTCCACAAGTCCGCCGTATAACCATGACTTGGTCCACCTGCACGTTTTGGCGCGCGGCTATCTCAATGGCATGGTCAACGTTGTCTTTTAAGTTAATCCGTTTGCCGCCACGCAAGCCGTGATCAGCGGTAATCATAAAGGTTGATTCACAATCGACAAGGCGTCCTGCTATTGCCTCTGCAGAAAAGCCTGCAAAAATAACCGAATGAACAGCTCCAATGCGAGCACAAGCAAGCATGGCATAGGCTGCTTCGGGAATCATAGGAAGATAAATGGTTACTTTATCGCCTTTCTTAATGCCACGACTTTTCAAAAGATTAGCAAAACGACAAACATGTTCATAAAGCTCGTTATAGGTTATTTTTTTATCATGATAAGGATTATCTCCTTCCCAAATGAGCGCGATTTTGTCTCCATGGGTTTTCAGGTGGCGATCAATGCAATTATAGGTAACATTTGTTATCCCATCTTCGTACCATTGAATGGAGACATCTCCGTTAAAAGAAGTGTTTTTTACTTTTGTAAAAGGTTTAAACCATTCAATACGTTGACCATGTTTGGCCCAGAAGCTTTCTGGATCATTGATGCTTTCTCGATACCATTGTTGATAAGTTTCCTCATCGAGTAAAGTATTTTTTTTGATCTCTTCTGATACTGGATAAATTTTTTCAGTCATGTTTCCCTCTTTTTATTGTTTGGAAAAATCTGCCTCTGTATTTTTGTATGGTTATATTTGTGGCAGAGTTTTCCCAAAAGCTTTTCATTGTGAGGTTAGACTAAATGACAAAGATTAGAATAGTCAATTTTTAAATCTGATGTGATGATATTAAAGAAGGTATTCTATGTTTTTAGGATACTCAAATATAGCAAAACCTATTGCGGTATAGAGCTTTTTATAAACACACTAAGACATTTTAAAAATGTCTATTATAAAATATTTCTCAAAATTTGATATAAACCAACATCGTTAAATAAAAGACTCATAAGAAAGAATATACAGTTTATTAATAATGATTTTTTTAGAAAATCTTCCCAACTATAAGAAATAAAATTATAATAAAAAAGATATATTAAACCAGAAAAAAAACGTTGCTATAAGCGATTCAATAATTTTATGAGTAAAATCTGTGATTATATATGATAATTTCTCATTAATAGTATCGTTGCTACTTTATTCGGAGTGCTTGCAACTCATCCAATAAAGATTAATATAAACCAAAATATCTACGCAAAAAATTAGAAATAAAGAACATAATAAATGACGATAATGCCATTATAATAGACAATCTCCAACCTACGCCATTGAATATTTTAAAAGAAATGGCAATTATAGGAGTAATTATAATTAACATGCAAAACATTCTTACAATTTCATAATGAATATCCATTATAACAAAATCCTAGTTATAGTAATGAGATTAATAAATACTTATGAAAAATTTGTTCAGTATACTCGAAACTCATCCGATAAATATTAATATAAACCGAAGTATCTACACAAACTATCAAAAATAAAAAACACAATAACTGACAATAAGGCTATTTTTATAGATAGTTTCCAACTGTAGCCACCAATTTTTTTTAAACCAATAGCATATATAGGGATAACGACAATGAGAATGCAAAACAGTCTTATGATTTCATAAAGAATATTCATTATAACAAAATCCTGATTATAAGAGGTGATCCGCAATAGATATCCCTGAAAAATATTTTATCCATAGATGTAGATATTTAATTTTTGTATATTCTTACAAATATACTTACAAAATTATTTAACTTCAGAGATATCTTTGTCGCTATTCTCTATAAATTAGAACCAACACTCACGACCTTTTTCTATAAAGCTCCAAGCAGCACCTCCTATGTATCCCAATGATAAAGCTCCCATTCCACCTGTAAATGCACCCACTGGTCCCCCAGTTATACCACCTTGAATTGCACCAACTACTCCTGCCGGAACTCCTACTTCGCTGCCACGTGCATTCATGTGAGACATAAAAGCACCAGGACTACATGCATTTCCATGAGTAGGTCTTGAATTGTGCGAATGACCCAAAAAAGGACTTGTCGCCATATGACCGAATGTGTTGAATGAACCAAACATATTAATTCTCCTTAATTATCTATATTAAAAGTAGTATCATAATGATACATTTCAAATGGCTATTATGTATTTTTAGAAAAATGTCAAAGATAAACTTCAAAAATGGCAATAAAAATACTGTATAAATAATATATATTATGTATATATGGAATTATTATTCTTAAAAAGATAATAATATTACTTTCAATATTTTAAAATATAAGAAATTACACCATATTTTTCTTAATTAAAGTTTAAATTTAGAAAAATTGCGCATATGAAAAGTTGAAGTTTTTCTCTTTGTTTACGAGATCGACAAAGGAATAATGATAAAGAAATATCGTTATTGAAATCGGTCTCATTGCCATTGTTTTTCTTGCATGTATTATGCGCACATGCATGGGATTCGTTCTTTTATTTTTCAGGCGAATATTGACCGTATGTTATGCTTTGTAGAGCATGGAAAGCCTCTATGCTATCGTTGATCTTATAGATTGCTAGCATGTTGTTTAGCGCGGCTCTTGGTGCTCTATTGGGTATTTGAGATGTTTATTTTGCTCAAGTGACTTACATGAAAGAGTTTTGTTACTGTATTATGCAACCATAAACCTCTTTTTGTCTGCTTTATGCCATTGGCATGTGGGGAAATTGTTTACGCATGTTGGAGAAGTTAAGAGAATGCGTGATTTTCAATGAAAATCATTGCGATAATCGTATTCAATATTCTTTTGCTATTAGTGATTTTGCGACAGTTTTTTCATTCATGCTCAACGCCCCTCTTATTATTTTGCTTTTATATAAGGATTTATTTTTTATGTTGCTTTTGCTGGAGAGGCGTTCAGAGGGGAGTAAAGTAGAGCCAATATGCGAGAATATGAGAGCCAAATTGTAATGCTATTTTGAAGCTATTGTATGTGTTGTGGATGTGCCGGTGAGAAATTTGAGAAGACCAGCTTTTTTACTTATTTTGCTAACAGGATGAAAGAGGGGCTGGAATCTTTTTTGTTAGAATTGTTCTTTTATTAATATTGAAGGAAATATTTTTTCTCATTTCTGCTGTTTTTGGTTTGTTCGTAGAATCTTCAATGGGAATTTATTGAAGGGGGAATAGATTTATATGAGGGGAAATTGCTTTACACAGGGCGTTTTCCAAATAAAGCGGAGCCAATGCGAAGGACATTAGAGCCAAACTGTAGAGCGGTTTTGAAATCACTGGACATACCCATGGAAAGCTTTGGAAGACCTGCTTGTTTTGCTAATTTTGCTAGAAGAGCGAAATAGGGACCGGGGTTTTCGTCGACAGGGGGGATGCCCATAAGTCCGATGATATCGAGTCTATAGTTGTTTTTGCATTGAGAAACAAAAGGGATCACTTCTTGGGGTGCAACACCACTTTTTTGCGGTTCTAACCCAATGTTGACTTGAACATAGCAGGGGAGATTCTTTTTTTGCTTTTGCATTTCTTCCATCAAAACTTTGGCTATTTTTTCACGATCAACCGTTTGAATAACATCAAAAATTTTGACAGCTTCAGCGGCTTTATTTGATTGTAGGGGACCGATGAGATGGAGTTTAATATTTTCAAATTGTTGACGTAAAGCAGGCCATTTTTGTGCTGCTTCTTGTACGCGGTTTTCTGCAAATAAAGATTGGCCTGCTTGCAAAAGGGGTCGTATATCAATAGCAGAAACAGTTTTTGAAACAGCGATAAGTTCAATTTCTTCTACAGGGCGTTGTAACTCTTGACATGTTTCAGCAATGTCTTTTTGAAGGTTTTGCCATGCTTCAATGGAAGGGGCATCGAGGGGCGTTTGTGTATTCATGTTTTTGTGCTTTACCTTTTTTGTTCAAGAGTTGGTCGTTTTTTTTAAAGTTTTATAAAATACTTAGGGAAATATTTCACGAAAATGTTGACGATGAGGTTAATCCATGGTCAAGCATAATAAAACAAGTTTTTGGTTCTGTTTTATTAAAAGAGTATAATGGGAATGACAATTGGACATTATAATATAGGCGAACGCTATAATCCACGTGCGAGAGAAAAAAAATGGCAAGAAATTTGGGATGAAAAGAAAATTTTTCAGACTCTTCAAGAAGATGCTCGTGAAAAATATTATGTTTTAGAAATGTTTCCTTATCCTTCTGGCCGTATTCACATGGGGCATGTGCGCAATTATGCCATGGGGGATGTGGTTGCACGCTATAAACGCGCCAAGGGGTTTAATGTGCTTCATCCCATGGGGTGGGATGCTTTTGGGATGCCGGCTGAAAATGCCGCTATGCAAAATAAAGTGCATCCTAAAACTTGGACCTATCAAAATATTGCGGTCATGCGCGGGCAATTAAAACAATTAGGACTCTCATTAGATTGGGCGCGTGAATTTGCAACTTGTGATGTGGAATATTACCACCGCCAACAAATGTTGTTCCTTGATTTCTATCAAAAGGGGTTGGTAGCACGTAAAGTGGCTAAGGTGAATTGGGACCCTGTTGATCATACTGTTTTGGCCAATGAACAGGTTGTTGATGGGCGGGGATGGCGTTCTGGTGCGTTGGTTGAACAACGTGAGTTGACGCAGTGGTTTTTCAAAATTAGCGACTTTAGTGAAGATCTCTTGGCAGGGCTTGAAGAGCTGAACCAATGGCCGGAAAAAGTTCGCACCATGCAAAAAAACTGGATTGGAAAATCACAAGGTTTGCTGATTCGTTGGGCTTTAAAGTCGGCGGGTGATGCTGATGATGTTTGTGAGAAATTTGATGAGGTTGTTTGTTATTCAACGCGTCCTGATACACTGTTTGGCGCTTCCTTTTTGGCTCTGTCTGTTGATCATCCTATTGCACAAGCTTTGGCAAAAAAAGACAAAGCGTTGAGTGCTTTTATTGAAAATTGTCGGTGTGGTGGAACGACAACGGCAGCACTTGAAACAGCTGAAAAACAAGGGTTTCTCACGCCCCTTTTGGCTGTTCATCCTTTCGATTCAACAGTACATATTCCCGTTTATATCGCGAATTTTGTGCTTATGGACTATGGAACAGGGGTTGTTTTTGGTTGTCCAGCTCATGATCAGAGAGATTTCGATTTTGCGCGTAAATATGATCTTCCAATAAAACCCGTGGTTTTGCCAAAAGGAGAGCAAGCAGAAGATTTTGTTATTACTGAAACACCTTATACGGGTGATGGGGTGATGATCAATTCTAGTTTTTTGGATGGTTTGACACCCCGACAAGCTTTTGAAGAAGCTGCTAAAAAGCTTGAAAAACAAATGCTCAATGGGCAACCGCAAGGGAAGAAAACAGTGCAATTTCGTTTGCGTGATTGGGGGATTTCGCGTCAACGTTATTGGGGGTGCCCCATTCCGATGATCCATTGTACAACTTGTGGGGTTGTTCCTGTTCCACGTGCCAATTTACCGGTTGTGTTGCCTGATGATGTTACTTTTGATCAACCAGGAAATCCTCTTGCACGACATGAAACATGGCAGAATGTTACTTGTCCTTCCTGTGGTCAACCTGCCAAACGCGAAACCGATACCATGGATACATTTGTTGACTCTTCTTGGTATTATGCACGCTTTACGGCTCCTTTTGCGCAGGGACCTGTTGACAAACAAGCAACAGCTGAATGGTTGCCTGTGCAACAATATATTGGTGGAATTGAGCATGCCATTTTGCATCTTCTTTATGCACGCTTTTTTATGCGTGCTATGAAATTGGTCGGTCATGTGACGGTAGATGAGCCTTTTAAGGGGCTTTTTACCCAAGGTATGGTGGTGCATGAAACCTATCGAGATGATAAAGGGTGGGTTTCTCCAGCAGAAATTTCGATTGTTGAAAAAGATGGAAAGCGGTGTGCTTATAAATTAACCGATCAAAGTGAAGTGACGATTGGTTTGATTGAGAAAATGTCAAAATCAAAAAAGAATGTCGTTGATCCTGATGATATTATTGCATCTTATGGCGCTGATACTGTGCGTTGGTTTGTGTTGTCAGATTCTCCTCCCGAGCGGGATGTCATTTGGACAGAATCTGGTGTTGAAGGTGCACATCGCTTTGTACAGCGTGTTTGGCGCCATGTGGCTGTGAGTGCTTCTATTTTAAAGGATGTGGCGCCTTGTGCAGGGCATCAGGGAGCGGCTTTGGAACTCTCAAAGGTCGCACATCGCACGCTTTGCGCTGTAGAAGATGATTTGGAAAAATTCGCTTTTAATCGGGCTATTGCACGCCTTTATGAATTCTTGAATATTATGGCACCGTGGTTAAATAGGATAGAAAGTGTTGACGATGAAATGAAAGCTTCTTTACGTCAAGCCATGGATTTTTTTCTTGCTATGATTGCACCAATGATGCCCCATTTAGCAGAAGAATGTCATGCTGCTTTAGGGGGAAAAAATTTAATATCTGCGCTTGCTTGGCCTATTTATGATCCTACGTTAACCGTTGCGGAATGCTATACTTTGCCAGTACAAATTAATGGTAAAAAACGCGGTGAGGTGAGCGTTGCAGCAACTGCTGATGAGGTGATGATTAAAGAAGCGGTTTTGGCGTTAGATTTTGTAAAGGCGCAGCTGGTTGAAAAGCCTGTGAAAAAAATCATTGTTGTTCCAAAAAGGATTGTGAATGTCGTTTTTTAGAAGTTCTATTCTTGTCATTTTAGCTGGTGTATTCACACTGTTGTGTGGATGCAAAGTTGAACCGCTTTACCGTCAAGAGTTGCAGAGTGCAATGACAATGGATTCTGCTTCTTATGGGAATCCTGCTTCTGGATACCCTTCTGGACAAGCTTCTTTGGGATTAGCGCAAAAGCTTGCTTCTATTGTTGTGGAAGAACCTTCGGATCGTTTTGGACAAATGGTGCGCAACCATCTGCTTTTTCTTTTGTATGGAAATGGTGCTAAACCTTCTCTACCTGCTTATCAATTGGCATTACAGATATCCGTCTTTACAAGAGAATCTATGCAGATAGAGGTTGATTTCGAGAAAAAGAGAAAGGGACGACCTTCTGTTGGAACTGTTATGAGCAGAGCTTCTTACACTTTGCAGGATATGAAAAATACTCTTGTTGCAAAAGGAACAGCAATGATGAATGCATCTTTTGAGCGACTTCGTCAAGAATATGCAACGCTGCAAGCAGAAGAAGATGCAAAAAAACGTGTTGCGGAAGAGTTGGCTGAACAGATCTTTTTGTTACTTTCAAAAGATCTTTCCAATAAAAATTCTAGATATTAAGCAATATTTTGTCCTGTTTTTTTCCAGTCGTCGAGGAATATTTGCAACCCTTTGTCGGTGAGAGGGTGTTTGACCAGTGCTTTTAAGATTGCTGGTGGAACTGTTGCAATGTCAGCACCGCTTAGTGCTGCTTCTTTGACATGATTAACGGTGCGGATTGAAGCGGCTAGGATTTGTGTTTCAAAGTTATAGTTATCATAAATTGTGCGAATTTCATGAAGCAGTTCACTTCCATCATTTCCACAATCATCAAGTCTACCAATAAAAGGTGAAACGAATGTTGCACCTGCTTTGGCGGCTAATAAGGCTTGATTGGCAGAAAAACAAAGTGTGAGATTTGTTTTTAGTCCTGCTGCTGTGAGGGCTTTACAGGCTTTTAATCCATCGAGTGTTAAAGGAAGCTTGATACAAATATTGTCGGCAATCTTTGCTAAAACAGCTGCTTCTTTCATGATGCTTTCAAATTCCGTTGCTGCAACTTCAGCAGAAACAGGTCCGCTAACGAGAGCACAAATTTCTTTTGTAACATCAAGAATATTGCGTCCTGATTTTAGGATAAGAGAGGGATTGGTGGTAACACCATCAACAAGGCTTAAATTCTGTAACTCTTGAATTTCTTCAATATTGGCGCTATCCACAAAAAATTTCATCTCTAACCTCTTCTTTTTAGCTTTATCCTATTTTTTGTTATGCGCTATTGTTGACTGCAAAAGCAAGAGAAAGAATTAATATCTGTGTAAAGAACAAGAATGCTATGGTGTTAATCATGTACCCGTTTTCGGTAAAGAAATATGATTTATCGTTTCCACACCCATTTCATAGTGTTACTCGTGATAAGGTATAGAATTCATTGCGTACCAACATTTTTGCGTATTGGCATCTTTGCGTAGCGGTGTTTTTATATTTATGGAAATAAGCTAGCATTATCAAACACTTTGCTCATTTCCTATTTGCGATTGCTCTTGATATTTGAGAGTGCATCATAAGATACCTTCCTTTTTTAGGGGGTATGTTTAACTTTGTTTTTGATGAAAGCGGATGGATTTATTTTGTCGTAAAACACTGTTGAAGAACGCCTGTAAAATTTTACGCATGAAGGGTTTTTTTATGGTCAATTACATTGATTTATTCTGTGTTCTCCATTCTTCAACAATACGCTTTTGTGCTGCTTGTATTGTTGCTTGATTCTCAATCAAGCTGAAAGATGTATACACGTGTTTTCACGTTTTGGCACAAAGCCAAGGTGAATATTGTAACGGCTCCATTTGCAATATTATTCTCCCTATAATTAAAATCATGGGATACTCTTTCATCAATAAGGATTTACAAATGTTCCTCGATGGGGTTGAAATGAGAAAAATTCATCGTATTGAGGGTTTTATTACAATAGGTAAAATGATGATTATATCTTTATAAATCAGTTTGTTGAAGATAAATTGAGATATGAGGCGGTAAAAAAATAAACGTGTGTGTTGGGAAGAGGTCACACTATGGGATCGCTTTGTTGAAGGATGCACTTAACCGATAGCATGTTGAATGCTTAATAGTGATGCGCTTTATTTACACAGAAGAATGGCGCTGGTTTTTTTGCTATAGAGTTTTTTGTTATAGACGATGAGATTGGTTCTTTTACTGGCACTTTGGTGATGAAATGAGTATTAAAAAGAATTTTTGTTAGAAAAGTGTTGTAATCGGGGGGATTGAATCCTGCAATGAATTTTATAAGAGTGTTTAAAGATTAAGGTTTAGGCCTGTTGGTGCTCAATAGGTCGTAGATTGGTTTAAAAGATGAATTCAAACATGATAGAGGAAAAGATTGTATCCGTATTGGTTCCTCTTCCTGTTGCTCACGCTTATAGTTATAAAGTTCCATCTTCTATGGAGGTGAACGTTGGTTCCTTTGTTCGGGTTCCGTTGATGGGGCGTGAGCTTTGCGGTTTTGTTGTAGATGTTGGAGAGAAGATAGCCGATGGGCAAAAGTCTGCTTCGGTGGCGCGTGAAAAATTACGCTTTCTTCTTCATGTTTTTGATTGTCCCCCATTAAAAGCAGAAATGATCACATTTTTGCGTTTTGTTAGTCGCTATACAATGGCGCCTTTTGGTCTTGTAGCACGATTGGTTTTGTCGGTACCGGCTGCTTTAGAGCCGGAAGCGCAGATGCTGGGTTTGCGATATTGTGGTGGAAATGTAGAACGTCTCACACCAGCGCGATCACGGATTTTGGAATTGGTGCGTAATGAGAAGATATGGACACGTTCTGGTCTGGCACATGCGGCTGGAACTTCGGTTTCTGTTGTTGAAGGTTTAAAAGCGCTAGGAATTTTTGAAGATGTTAAGGTTCCTGCTCCTGATCTTGTGGCAATGCCTGATCCTGATTTTTGTCCCCCTCAGTTGCAGGGAGCGCAAAGTGAAGCAGCAACATTATTGCGGGAAGGTGTTTTATCTTCTCAGTTTCAAGTTTTTTTGCTTGATGGTGTTACCGGATCAGGAAAGACAGAGGTTTATTTTGAAGCGGTTGCTCAAGCCTTCAAAGGGGGTAAGCAGGTTTTAATTTTATTGCCGGAAATTGCTTTAACGCAGCAGTTTTTAGATCGTTTTTATGCACGTTTTGGCGCTGCGGCAGCAGAATGGCATTCTGATCTGACGCCACGTCGTAGAGAACGCGTCTGGCGGCAAGTTGCAGAAGGGCGGGTGCGTGTCGTTGCGGGGGCTCGTTCGGCACTTTTTCTTCCCTTTCATGAGCTTGGCTTGATTGTTGTCGATGAAGAGCATGATAGCGCTTATAAACAAGAAGAGCGCATTTTTTATCATGCGCGTGATATGGCTGTTGCACGGGGCTCTTTTGAGCATTTTCCTGTTATTTTATCTTCAGCAACACCGTCGATTGAAAGCCAAGCCAATGTTTTAAAAGGGCGTTATCAAAAGGTGCATTTACCTTCCCGTTTTAAAGAAGTTGCACTTCCACAGTTGCGGGTGATTGATATGCGCCAAGGAGGAGTGCAAAAGGGGCGCTTTATTTCCTTTGCTCTTGAAAGGGCTTTAAAACAAACGCTTGATAAGGGCGAACAAGCTCTTCTTTTTCTTAATCGTCGTGGTTATGCACCTTTAACTTTATGCCGAATTTGCGGACATCGTTTTCATTGTACCGATTGTTCAAGTTGGTTGGTCGAACATCGTGCGCAAGGGCAACTGAAATGTCATCATTGTGGATATCATGAACCACTTCCTCAAGCCTGTCCTGAATGCGGGACATTAGATCATCTCGTGGCTTGTGGACCGGGTGTGGAAAGAATTGCCGAAGAAACACAAATGCTTTTTCCTCAAGCGCGATCATTGATCCTTTCAACAGATCTCAAAGGAGGGATTGGGAAGTTGCGAAGCGAATTACAAGCCATTGCAAATGGCGATGTGGACATTATTATTGGAACACAGTTGGTCGCTAAAGGACATCATTTTCCCAAGCTCTCTCTGGTTGGTGTTATTGATGCTGATCTTGGTCTTGCCAATGGCGATTTACGCGCAAGTGAACGTACCTATCAGCTGCTTTCTCAAGTTACCGGAAGAGCAGGGCGTGTGGGATTGAAAAGTTTAGGATTATTGCAAACTTATCAACCAGATCATCCGGTCATCAAAGCCTTACTTGCATGCCAGCCAGAAGATTTTTACACACGTGAGATTGCAGCGCGTCAGCATTATCATTTGCCTCCCTATGGGCGGCTTGCCTCTTTGATCGTGTCTGCACAACAGCGCCAAGCAGCAGAACATTATGCGCGCGCATTGCGTCAGGCAGCGCCACGGGAAAAAAATATCTCGGTTATGGGACCAGCAGAAGCGCCTTTGGCTTTGGTTCGGGGGCGTTATCGTTTTCGGCTTTTGCTGCAAGGACAGCGTTCTTTTGATATACAAGGGTTTATACGTGCAATGCTTAGCGGTACACCCAAAATGCCCAGTTCCGTTCGGGTTCAAATTGATATTGATCCGCAAAGTTTTTTCTAAAACCAGTATCGCATAAAGTGAAGGTCTCTTTGCTTAAGGTGCTTTACTTGAACTCTTATATTATTCAGAATAAGCATCCAGGCAGCAAAATATGATACATGTCCATTGCATTAAGTAGAGCCACGGGAAAAAATATCTTTGTTATAGAACCAGCAGAAGCGCTTCTCTTCTTCGAGGGCACTATCATTTCGGCTTTTACTCCTTTTTTGTACGAGGGACAGTATCTTTTTGATAGGCTGATTCTTTTTATAAGGGCTGAAAATGCTTAGCTGTACACCAAAAGTATCCAATTCTATTCGAGTTCAAATTGATAGCGATCTATGCTTTTTCTAAAATCAGTGCAATATAGTGATATATAAAGTGAAGCTATGTGGGCTTAATGAAGGTCATGTTTTTGATAAAAAAATTTGAAAAGAGAGAATTTGTCGATATTTGAAGCTTATCCGGTATGAAAAATGATATATTGTCATTATAAATCAATGTTTTGTATATTTAAAGAGTGTGCTTACAAGAAAATATTACTTGGTGAAATTTTTTAAAAGGAGTGGGTATTTGAAGAAAAAAGATCAATGTTTTCTTTAATTTTTAGGAGGATATTCATTGTTTTTTCTTTCTTATCAGTTTGAAATAATAGACTTTTTCAATCGCAGCTGCATCTCATTAAAGGTCTTGTGGTGATAAAGGGAGTGTTTTTTGGAGAAGAAGTGTTTTATTATGGTGGCAAGGGCATTTGAAGAAAAATCAAAGAGAGTGAAAAAATCGCTCAGAGAATGTCAAAAAGAGGCATAAAAAAACTGTGATGCCATCCTGTATATCTAAAAAAAATGCTTTTCAAAAATATTTTGAATATTTTATTAAAATTTTTAAAAAGCAGCGATTTGTGGTGTTGCGAGTCGGCTATGTCTATGCTAGAAACCAAGTGATTTTTGTTCTAGGTTTTAAGAAAAAGATTCTTAAGATTGAGAATGTCTGTTTCATTTCATCTGATAACTATCAGAGAGTCGCTCAAGGGAAAGAGGCGGTATTTCGTGTCGGATTCATTTTCTCTCATACCGCTGCCGTTGGTAGATCAACGCTATGCGCAAGCGCTTTTTGATTGCGTTCAAGAAGCCGGAAACGTTGAAAAGGTTGAAAAGGCAGTAGAGGATCTTTTGCTTGTTTTGGAGCATAAGGATTTAAAACGCTTTGTGCTTAGTCCATTCTTTTCAGTTAAAGAGCAAATTAAGGTAATGCAATCTGTTTGTGCAAACATCAAATTTGCTGATAAAAACGCAGGGCAGGTCATTGGTAATTTTTTACGTGTTATTGCAACAAATCGTAGGCTTAGTGCCGTATTTGGTATTTTACGTGCTTTTCAGCATTGTGTTGCACGCGCTCGTAGGCAGGTTACTGCGCAAATTGTTTCTGCGTGCCCTTTAAGTTCTCAACAAAGACAAGAGTTGTGTGAGGCTTTGGAAGGTGTTGTTGGAGGAAAAGTCTTGCTGCACATCATTGTGGATCCAACAATTCTTGGTGGATTAATCGTTCGTGTGGGGTCGTCTCAAATTGATACGTCTCTTCTCACAAAATTGTCTTCACTTAAGCTTGCATTGAAAAAAGAGGTCAGCTGATGGATATTAGACCATCTGAAATTTCAAAAATTCTAAAAGAGCAAATCAAAAACTTTGACCAAAAGGCTGAGGTTTCAGAAATTGGTTGGGTTCTCTCTGTAGGGGATGGTATTGCTCGCGTTTATGGTTTGGATAATGTCCAAGCAGGGGAAATGGTCGCCTTTCCAAACGGTGTGCGTGGTATGGCACTCAATTTGGAAGTTGATAATGTTGGTGTGGTCATTTTTGGCTCAGATCGTGATATTCGTGAAGGTGATTGTGTAAAGCGGCTAGGCGCTATCGTCGATGTTCCTGTGGGTCCCGCTTTGTTGGGGCGTGTGGTTGATGCGTTGGGAAACCCTATCGATGGGAAGGGTCCCATTAAAGCAACAGAGCGTCGTCGTGTCGATGTTAAGGCTCCTGGAATTATTCCGCGTCAGTCTGTCCATGAACCGATGTCGACCGGATTGAAAGCGATTGACGCACTCATCCCTATTGGACGGGGGCAGCGTGAATTGGTGATTGGTGATCGCCAAACAGGAAAAACAGCAATTTTGCTCGATACATTTTTAAACCAAAAACCTTTTCATGAAAAAGGGGCTGGACGAGAGCAAGACAAAGTTTATTGTATTTATGTGGCTATCGGTCAAAAACGTTCGACGGTGGCACAGTTCGTTAAAGTTTTAGAAGAACGTGGAGCGCTGGAATATTCTATTATTGTTGCAGCGACTGCTTCTGATCCAGCACCACTGCAATTTATTGCACCTCTTGCTGGGTGTGCTATGGGTGAGTATTTCCGTGATAATGGGCAACATGCTTTGATTGGTTATGATGACTTGTCAAAACAGGCGGTGGCGTATCGTCAAATGTCTCTTTTATTGCGTCGTCCTCCAGGTCGTGAAGCTTATCCGGGAGATGTTTTCTATCTGCATTCGCGTCTTTTAGAGCGGGCTGCGAAGTTGAATGCGGAAAATGGATCTGGGTCGTTGACAGCTTTGCCAGTTATTGAAACGCAAGCAAATGATGTTTCTGCCTATATTCCTACAAATGTGATTTCGATTACTGATGGGCAAATTTTTCTAGAGACTAATTTGTTTTATCAAGGAATTCGTCCTGCTGTAAATGTTGGTCTTTCTGTATCGCGTGTTGGTTCTGCTGCACAAATTAAGGCAATGAAGCAAGTTGCTGGCTCGATTAAAGGTGAATTGGCGCAATATCGTGAAATGGCAGCTTTTGCGCAGTTTGGCTCTGATTTGGATGCGTCAACCCAGCGTCTGTTAAATCGGGGTGCGCGTTTGACAGAGCTGTTGAAGCAGCCGCAATTTTCTCCACTCAAAACAGAAGAACAGGTGGTGGTTATTTTCGCGGGTGTGAATGGCTATCTTGATGCTTTGGCGGTTTCTGATGTTGCGCGGTTTGAGCAGGGACTTTTAGTGCTGTTGCGTAGTGATTATCAAGATCTCTTAAAGGCAATTGCTGAGCAAAAGCAAATAACAGATGAGCTGAAAGATAAGTTGATAACTGTTCTTGATACTTATGCGAAAAATTTCTCGTGATGAATTGATGGAATGCTTGAATGGCTTCACTAAAAGATCTTAGAGACCGTATCGCTTCGGTTAAAGCAACACAAAAGATTACCAAAGCTATGCAAATGGTTGCAGCGGCAAGGTTGCATCGTGCTCAAGAGGCAGCGCAGTCTGCACGTCCTTATGCGAAGAGAATGGCTGATATTTTGACCAGTGTTGCTGCTGATGTAGATGGTGTTGATGCGCCTACTCTTATGCGTGGTACGGGGCGCGATGATGTACATCTTTTGGTGGTGTGTACTGCTGAGCGCGGTTTGTGTGGTGCTTTTAACGTGCAAATTGCTCGTCGTGCACGTGAACAGATTAAGGCATTGTTGGCGGCTGATAAAATAGTAAAAATTATCACTGTGGGTAAAAAAGGCGCGGATATTTTATCGCGTGATTACAAAGGCTTGATAATTGATCATATCGATTTGCATGCTGTAAAGCGAATTGGTTTTGCAGAGGCAGTGATGATTAGTCAACGGATTGTTGATTTATTCAATGAAGGCGCTTTCGATGTTTGTACGCTGTTTTATTCTGAATTTGTTTCCATAATTAATCAGCGTCCAACAGCTTTGGATTTGATTCCAATGGTTGCTCCAAAAGCAACTGTTGGGGCAATAGATGTTGTGGAGCAAATCGATCATAACAAAGGTTCACAATCGATTGTTTATGAATATGAACCTGATGCTGCGTCTCTTTTAGAGACCCTTGTACCACGTAATCTTTCGGTGCAAATCTTTCGGGCTTTGCTAGAAAATGTTGCTGGTGAAATGGGCGCCAAGATGACAGCTATGGATAATGCATCGCGCAATGCGGGTGAAATGATTAGTAAATTGACGGTGGCTTATAATCGTCAACGTCAAGCACAGATTACGACAGAATTGATCGAAATTATTGCGGGCGCTGAAGCGCTTTAAATGGAGAAGGTAAGGATTGATGGTAAAAGCAGTAACCTCAAGCAAAGGAACAGAAAAAGGTGAAAAAAAGAAACCAGCTGCTCGTTCCAGCGTGAAAAAAGCCGCTTCGAAATCTCAAGTGGATGTAAAGGCTTCCTCTGTACCTGCGCGTGATGCAGCTAAAGATACACCTGTAAAAAAAGATACATCCGCAAAAAAAGAAGAGCATGCAAAAGGCGCTATTGGTGAAATCAAGCAGATTATTGGTGCTGTCGTTGATGTGCAATTTGAAGGTGAATTGCCAAAAATTCTCAACGCTTTGGAAACAGAGAATTTAGGCAATCGCTTGGTATTAGAAGTTGCGCAGCATTTGGGTGAAAATACCGTACGTACGATTGCTATGGATACGACTGATGGTTTGATGCGGGGCCAAAAGGTTGTGGATACAGGCACACAAATTAGCGTTCCTGTAGGAGAAGCAACGTTGGGACGTATTATGAATGTGATTGGGGAACCGGTGGATAATGTGGGACCAATCGCTTCAACCAAAACACGTTCTATTCACCAAGAGGCACCTGAATATGTTGAACAATCGACTGTTTCGGAAATTCTTGTCACCGGTATTAAAGTCGTGGATTTGTTAGCCCCTTATTCTAAAGGAGGTAAAATTGGCTTGTTTGGTGGTGCTGGTGTTGGAAAAACCGTTCTCATTATGGAGCTTATAAACAATATTGCAAAGGCACATGGTGGCTATTCTGTATTTGCTGGTGTGGGAGAACGTACACGTGAAGGAAATGATCTTTATTATGAAATGATCGAAAGCCGCGTGAATGTGAATCCAAAAGAGAATAATGGTTCAACGGAAGGGTCAAAGTGTGCCCTTGTTTACGGGCAAATGAATGAACCACCAGGAGCGCGTGCGCGTGTGGCTCTTTCAGGATTGACAATTGCAGAAAGTTTCCGTGATGAAGGACAAGATGTTCTCTTCTTTGTGGATAATATTTTCCGTTTCACGCAAGCAGGAGCTGAGGTATCTGCTCTTTTAGGGCGTATTCCTTCTGCTGTTGGGTATCAGCCGACTTTGGCAACAGATATGGGGGCGTTGCAAGAACGTATTACCAGTACAAAAACAGGCTCTATTACTTCCGTTCAGGCAATTTATGTTCCGGCAGATGACTTGACGGATCCGGCGCCGGCAGCGTCTTTTGCTCATTTGGATGCAACAACTGTTCTTTCGCGCTCTATTGCGGAAAAGGGGATTTATCCAGCGGTTGATCCGCTTGACTCTTTCTCGCGTATGTTGGATCCATTGATTGTGGGGGAAGAGCATTACACGGTTGCTTGTCAAGTGCAAACCATTTTACAACGTTATAGAGCGCTTCAGGATATTATTGCTATTCTTGGAATGGATGAACTTTCTGAAGATGACAAATTGCTGGTGGGGCGGGCGCGTAAAATTGAACGTTTCCTTTCGCAACCTTTCCATGTTGCGGAAGCCTTTACTGGTTCACCGGGGAAACTCGTTCCTTTGGAAGAGACAATCAAAGGCTTTAAGGGGCTTTGTGCTGGCGATTATGATGATTTGCCAGAAGCTGCTTTTTATATGGTTGGTTCGATTGATGAAGCACTTGAAAAAGGAAAGCGTCTCATGGCAGAGGCTTCTTAGTAAGAAGCTTCTTATTCAAGAAAAAACTGTCATGGGTATTTTTCGTTAAAAAGGACGAGTCGTTGGAGAAAACGGAGAGTCCTTATATCGGGTATTGTGGAGACTTTTGTGGAAAACAATAGAGAAGAGCATTTTTTATTTGAGCTTGTATCGCCTGAAAAAATTGTGTTTTCAGAGCAGGTCGTGTCTGTTGTTCTTCCTTCAGCCTCAGGTTATTTGACAGTTATGGCGCATCATGCGCCATTGGTGGCAAGTATTGTGTTGGGCAGTGTTCGTGTTCGCACCTCTGTGGGTGAAAAATTATTTGTTGTATGCGGGGGTGTTGCAAATATTACCTTTTCAGGCTGCTCTTTATTGGTAGAGCACGTTGTGGCTGTAGAGAATCTTTCTTTTGATGTATTAGAACAGCAGATTTTGCAGATTCAAGCGACGTTAGAAGGAGGGACAAGTGATGAGGACAATCATAAAATAGAGGCTTTTTTCCAGCAGTTGTCAGCTGATGGTGCTGTGTTGATAGAAGCGTAGCAGAGTTACAGGAAAAGATGACATGAGCGGAAAAAAGAGTACGGTTGTGTCTGCTAAAAGGAGTGCAAAACCTTTTCCTCATCCTGGTCGTGTCTTTGCAGGACCTTTGCCAAAGTGCTTTGTTTATATTTTTGCTTCTCTTATTTTGCAATGGGCTTATGGTTTAGGGGCTAATATTGTTCAGTCTAACATTGTCCATCTTACGGGTGATTTTCATGCAACTTTGGCCGAGACGACATGGCTGGTAGCGGCTTATATGGCGCCAAATGTGAGTGTAGCGATTATGTTGATCAAAATCCGCTATCAATTTGGGCTGCGCGCTTTTGCTGAATTATCAATTCTTGGCTTTGTTTTGGTTTGCGTGTTGCAGCTCTTTGTTACGGATTTGCGTTCTGCATTGATTATTCGCTTTTTTGCTGGGATTGCTGCTGCTCCTTTGGCTTCGCTTGCGCTGCTTTATATGATGGAAGCTTTTGCTCCAGCAAAGAAGTTTACTGTTGGTCTTAGTTTGAATTATATGAATGCGGCTTTAGCGGCACCTTTATCACGTTTGATTTCTCCTGATTTGCTGGAAAATGGTGGTTTTTCCAGTCTTTCCGCTCTGGAAATGGGGTTGGTTCTTATCAGCTTGGTCTGTATCTATACTTTGCCTCTTACTCCTGTTGTGCGTAGTAAGGTTATTCAAAAATTAGATTGGATAAGCTATGGTTTGATTGCTCTTGGTCTTGGATTAAATGCTGTGATCATGTCTGTTGGCATATTGTATTGGTGGTATGAAGCACCATGGATTGGTTGGGGGCTCGCACTTGCTATTTTATCGTTGGCTATTGCTATTATTATTGAGCTTAATAGAGAAAAACCGTTGATTGATCTCCGTTGGATTTTCAGTAAAGAAATGGTCCAATCTGTTTTTATTTTATTTATTTTTCATGTTTTTTTATTGGAGCGGTCAAATTTGCCCGTAGGGTTTTTTAATCTTTTTGGTTTGCTCAATCGTGAGATGGCGCCCATGTATCTTGCGGTGACATTAGGGATTCTGTTAGGGGGGGCTGTTTGTGTCTTTTTTTTACGGGCGGGGCGTGAGGATTATTTTTATTTGTTGTCTTTGGGTTGTTTGGCGTTAGGAGCTTATTTAGATAGTCATGTAAACCATTTAACGCGCCCACAAGATATGATGTTGAGCCAAGGGTTGGTGAGTTTTAGTTATGCACTTTTTTTGCCTCCTGCTCTTTTCAAAGGGTTTGTGATCGCTGGTGAGCGAGGACCGCGTTACGTTTTAAGTTTTATTGCTGTTTTTTTGCTAACGCAAGTGACAGGGGGATTGATGGGGTCGGCTTTTTTTGGCAGCCTTCAGTTTTATTTTGCCCATAAGAACTTTGAGTCCTTAACACAAAATATTATTATTACTGATCCGCTTATTTCTGGTGAGATGAATACTTTATTTTCGCCTTCTTATGGTGTTTCTGTTCCCAATGGCTTGAGAAGTGAGCAGGGTACTTCTATGTTGATAGAGAAATTTAAGTTAACAGCAAATATTTTTGCTTATGATGACGTTTTTCGGCTTTATTTTTATATTTCAATGGTTGTATTCGTTATTTTTCTTGCCACAATGATTGTTAAGTCATGCTCTTTGCGTGCATTAGAAAAGTAGAGTAATGTCATAAAAAGAGGGGTGCAAAAAAAAATGATAAAAAAATTACGGTCAAAAGCTACGATTGTTGCATTCCTATCGGGCATTACGGGTGTTTTGCTGATTTTGTGGGCTTGGAGGCTTCCTCCTTTTGTGAGTAACATTCAAATAACGGATAATGCTTCTATTAAGGGCAATGTTACTCTGGTTAGTTCACAGATCTCTGGGGTAATCGCACGGATTTATGTGCAAGATTATCAACGCGTTGAAAAGGGAATGCTGCTTTTTGAGCTCGATGATTCTCTTTTTCGGCAGCAGCTTGCACGGGCACAGGCTGTTCTCGATTCAAAAAATGCAAAACTGGCAAGTATTGAATTACAAGCACAGCTTTTGCAGGGCGAAATTAATACAGCAGAGGTGGAATTGGCGCGTTCACGAGCATTTTCCAATGTTGTTCCAGATAGTAAAAAGTTAGGTTTTGGTGATGCGGCAAGTTCTGTTTCTCGTCCTCTTTCACAACTCTTGACAGCTCTCGAAACAAAACGCCAATTGCAAAAACAATTGGATCTTGAACGGCAAAGTTTACAGTCAGAAATTGCGGGAGCGAAGGTGAGTGTTGAGTTGGCAAAACTTAATCTCGATCACACAAAGATTTTATCTCCTCGAACAGGCTATATTGGATTAGTTGGAGCGCGGGTAGGGCAATATGTTATGCCAGGGACACAATTGGTCTCTGTTATTTCTGATGATATTTGGATTATTGCTAATTATAAGGAAACGCAACTTTCTCAGATGCGTGTGGGACAACCGGTTGTTTTTTCTGTTGATGCATTGAACAACAAAAAGTTAACAGGGCGTGTGGTTCGTTTTGCACCTGCTACAGGCTCAGAATTTTCATTGTTAAAAACGGATACGACAATTGGTAATTTTATCAAAATTGCGCAACGTATTTCAGTACGGATTGCTTTAGATCCTGGGCAGGAAGGGATTGAAAAACTCATTCCTGGCATGTCCGTAGTTACCTATGTAGATACTTCGCAGCGAGTCGATTCTGGAGGATGAAATTTTGGGTTTTTTCAGTTTAATTTTTGCGTCATTTACTTATAGCAAGTGGTTGTTTACATTGGAAGATTTCGTTTGGTTTGCTATACTACATGTTTTAAAGCTCTTAGGCTTCTTATACTTTTATGTCATGATGTAAAATAATGTTCCTTAGAATATTAAAGCGCATGCATCTTTACTCACTTCCATTTCTTTTGAACTAACTCAGTAGGGGGGATGGAGTATTGGAAGCTTTGCTTGTGGTTTTGCACAACACTGTCCTTTGAGGTGTGGTGTCACCGCATGTTTGGAAGATGGGGGGTAGGGGGAAGCCAGATAAAAAATTGGATTATAGACTGGGTCGGATGGGAAACTTATCCTTTTAGGTGAGGGCGTAAAGTTAGGAGAAAGACGTAAAGTTTATGTTTTGTAAACCATAAAAATGCCCGTTTTGAGGCGGGCATTAAAAGGGAAGGTTATTGGTTGTGTTATTAATTTTTACGGATCAGTAAGAAGCTTACTAAAACGACTCCTGCTGCTAATGCGAGGGTTTTTTTAGGATTTTCTTTCGCTTTTTTCTTTAATTCTGTAGCATGTTCGTTGAGGTGATAAAGTGCGTGACGGCCTTTTTGTTTCCATGTGTTAAACAGCTCAGAAATGTTTTCAAAGCTATCATTTTGAAAACTCCAATGATTTACGGGGACCAGCTCTCTTTTTAATTGTGCTATACGTTTTTTAATTTTAGCATTTTTTCTATGGGGTGAAAATAGACACATTTATTGACTCCTTCATGTGTTAAATTGTTGCGTGACAGTTGGAATTGTGTTTGGGGTTTTGCTATAACGGCTTGAAAATTGAAAGGTTGCATTGATAATGCCGCGCGTGGGTGAGATGAGAATTAAAAGTTTGGGTTTAATGAGGCATTTCTTAATGTGCTTGAGTTCATTTCGTGATGGTGTTTGTTAAGGATGTAAGGTAAAAATTTTTACAAAATGGTGTAAGATTCATTCATAAAGATGGTGGGCGATGTCTTCATTTTTTTGTTTGTTTAAAATGTTGGGATAGCTTTTGGCACTTGAAATAGTTTATAAGGAGTTTTTATCTATCTATTCTCTTGTGGCTGTAGGGAGTGGTATTGATTGATTCAATTAAGAAGATTTAAAATGAGGAAATCTTACGATATTTGGGGTTGCTATTCAAATTTGTAAAAAATAGATTATTATAAATCAATATGTTGGATTAATTTGGCGATGTCTTTCATGCATTTTTAAAAATTGCGCTTTGTTAGGCGTTATCTGTTGTGTTGTAAACACTGTTTTGTGGTGACGTTGATGTAAGGTATCGGCAGGCAACTTAAAAATACAGTATTATCTCTGTTTTGTTTCAGTTTCTTTTTGAAGCAACCAAGTGTAGAAGTATAAACTTGAACAGAAGTAGTAGAACTTATCCGGTGCGTCTATAGAATGAATCCACCTATGAATTGTATTGCATCAGTGTTAGTAGGTAGAACCTTTTGAGAGCAATCTGTTAAGATTGGTGGGCGGTGTAATTTTCGTCCTTTGAAGCGCGGAGGAAGTCAATGTAAATAATGATTGATAGCGCAGGTTTTAAAAATTTGAGGACTTGATGAGTACGACCTATTTTTTATCTAAACCACTTGAGCGTCGTCGATCTGTTGGTGTTGCTGTTGGTGATGTGATTATTGGGGGGCAGAGCCCGATAGTTGTACAGTCAATGACCAATACAGATACCGCTGATGTTGATGCAACTGTTTCTCAAGTAGCTGCTCTTTGGCAAGCTGGTTCACAATTGGTTCGAATTACTGTTGATCGCGATGAAGCGGCGGCGGCTGTACCAAAAATACGGGAGCGATTGGAGAGGTTAGGATTTTTTGTACCATTGGTTGGGGATTTTCATTATATTGGTCATAAGCTTTTATCTGAGCATCCTGCGTGTGCTGAGGCGCTTGCAAAATATCGCATCAATCCTGGAAATGTTGGTTTTGGCGCAAAAAAAGATCGTCAATTTGCAGAAATTATTGAGATTGCTTGTCGGTATCATAAACCTATTCGCATTGGCGTGAATTGGGGCTCTCTTGATAATGCGTTGTTAACACGGCTTATGGATGAAAATGCACAGCAAGAAAAACCCTTATCTGTGGCTGAAGTGATGCGGGAAACTGTTGTGCAGTCGGCTTTGCTTTCGGCTACTTTAGCAGAAGAGTTAGGGTTGGGGCGTGATAAAATTATTCTTTCTGCTAAAGTGAGTGATGTCCAAGATCTTATTGCTGTCTATACCACCTTGGCGGCGCGTTGTGATTATGCTCTTCATTTGGGATTAACGGAAGCTGGGATGGGAACAAAGGGCATTGTTGCTTCTTCGGTGGCTTTGGGTATTTTATTACAGCAAGGGATTGGCGATACGATACGAATTTCCTTAACACCAAAACCTGGTGGTGATCGGACACGAGAAGTAAAGGTGGGGCAAGAACTTTTGCAAGTGATGGGGTTTCGCCAATTTTTGCCTGTTGTTGCGGCTTGTCCTGGTTGTGGGCGCACAACTTCTACGGTCTTTCAACAATTGGCGCAAAAAATTGAAGCAGATTTATACAAAAATATGCCTGTTTGGCGTGAAAAATACCCTGGCGTTGAAAGTTTGAAGGTGGCTGTGATGGGATGTATCGTCAATGGACCGGGGGAGTCAAAACATGCGGATATTGGAATCTCTTTGCCTGGAGTGGGGGAAAGTCCAGCGGCACCTGTTTTTATTGAGGGACAAAAGGTAAAAACTTTGCGGGGTGATCACATTGCTGAAGAATTTGAAGCGCTTTTGAGTGATTATATTCATACACGCTTTGGGCAAGGTTGAGGTAAAAATCGCATAAGGTTGAAGTAAAAAGGGTGTGTCGTTTTTTTAAACAAGCTGTCTTCAATGTGAAGAGGGTGCTGTTGTATGCTGCTTTAGCTATGGTCAATACTGTTGTTGGTTGCTTATTATTTTAGGTAAAACCAGATGATATGCCTGTTTTAGAATCAGAAGCTTATGAAGGATATTAATGAGTTTGAGTGTGTTAAGACTATTAAGCAAAACGATATGAATACTTTAATAGATCCGTAAATGTTGTTGCTGGTTTTTTGGCTGCTCTTGAGACAGTAAAATATTTAACGGATTCTTCAAATATCAAATTATAGAAAGAACATTGTTTATTGATTTTTCAGGCATTTTCCCAGCATTTTTTGGGGTATCAAATTGATAGGATTGGAAATCCTTATAGCGATTATAGTCCTATTTGTCGTAAAATGTAAGCTTTTATATTGATATAAAATGATGTATACGGGTGCCTTTTTGGGCGTTATTGGGGGAATGCATGACAAGTATATTAGCGTTTGGCTTTTTATTTAACGGTATAAGGATTTTAACTGGCGCCTTTATTGTCTTTTATATGCTTGAAAAAGGCTTAACGCTTATTGATATTGGTGTCATTAAGTCGTTTCAGGCTTTTATTATGATGGTTACCGATATTCCTCTGGGATATTTTGCTGATCGAAAAAGTTATAAAATATCGATCGTTTTGGCAGCGGCTTTTGCTGCCACATGGCTCTTTCTCATGGGATTTTCTACAAGCTTTTATGGTTTTCTTTTGGCAGAAACTTTTAATGCCTTATCGCTGACATTAATTGCTGGAGCCTATAATGCTTTACTTGTTCAATATGCAAAAGAAAAATTGACATCCACTAAAAAAGTGCTTGGTTCCAGCTCTCAATATAATTACATCGGCATGTTTATATTCAGTTTAATCGGGGCATATTTTGCTGATTATTCTAGCCAATATATATGGTATATCGCGGCGTTTTTAATGTTGATGACGACACTATTTGGTTTGTTTTTTCTTGATGACTTGAAGGGGGAGAAAAAACCAAATAAAGCGAATTCTCTCATTTGTGAAGCTAAGGAGATGTTGTCTATTTTTATTAAAGTTCCTTATATCTCTTTATGCTTTTATTTTTCATTGATCTTTTTCAATATATTCTCGCAGTATTGGCAGTGGATATTTAAAGATCATAATATTAATGTCACTTATTTTGATCTTGGTGTGACATTTTCACTTATATTGTTCTCTCAGCTCTTGGCTAGTCTTCTCTTTACAAAACTAAGTGAAAGAGTGAATTTTATTTTATTATTGTTTCTTTCGGCTTCACTGATTTTTACCGTTGCTTTCTTTGAACCAAGAAAAGAAATGGCTGTCATTTTAGTCTGTATGATTTTTTATCTCATTAAGTATACATATCTTCGTGTAGAAGTTGTTTTGCATGATAGTATTAGTGATTATTTCAGGGCTACATATGAATCTTTCTTGTCAACTGTTGGGAGATTTAGCTTATTGGTATTTTTTTACATGAGTGCGTATATGGTCAATATATTTGGCTTTTTCTCACTCGTTTATATTTTTGCTATTTATTTATTGATTTACTTGTTAGCAG
The DNA here is from genome assembly GCF_042197045.1 of Bartonella sp. AA74HLJMH. Taxonomy (NCBI): domain Bacteria; kingdom Pseudomonadati; phylum Pseudomonadota; class Alphaproteobacteria; order Hyphomicrobiales; family Bartonellaceae; genus Bartonella; species Bartonella sp. AA74HLJMH. The sequence goes on along the minus strand of NZ_JBHIRJ010000002.1, from coordinate 224,622 downwards.
TATTTTTTTTAGAAGGAACTCTCAAAAAAGTTCAGTGAGAATATTAACTTATTACGATACGTGTTTTATAGGGTTTCATAGTGGGGCAAGGCTTTTATTTATTAAGGCACATCGTTGTTTTTGCATGTTGAATGAGAAAGACTGAATAGTGTCAGTTACTCTTATTTCAAATCTATGTATGTTGAAGTAATCAAAGTCATCTGCTTGTACATTATAAGTGGGCTTGGCATAATAATCGTTAAAAAGGAAATAAAAATGCTGCTCATGAATATTGCACAAAGAGTTGCTGATAAGATTGGACGCTGATAAAGAAAATGATTGTGCCAGATTATATGCTTATTAAGGAATGGTGATGGAGCAGTTTTCCCATTTTCATTGGTTCCTTGCTGGTAACACTTTATCTCATTAGAGCTAATTTAAGCAGTCGGACAATTTATAGCCTGTTCAAATAGGCTTTCCTCATGACGGATTTTATTGTTGATATATTTAACGCGTTTTATTGCTGTTTTCTTTAAAATATCAATCATCTTGTTGAGATAATTTTTTTACGTTGTTCATTCTCATTATGGCTCGTTTTTGAGTATTTTCTCTTTGATTGTGGCGTTAGCTCTGTATTTTCTGATGTTAGAAAATACTCTTATCCAGATAATAAACTTATCTATGGAAACTTTGAATGATATCTCCCCTCTTTGAGAGGGAATAAAACCAAGTACAGAAATATTGTTGAGTACAATTTGCTACAAATAAGCCACAAGAAAACAGCATATATTGATATATTTGATAGGAATCTGTTAAGCCGTACAAATTATGGTCATTAAAAGGTAAAGCGATGAAATCGTTATCCATAACGCGTGTTGTAACATTGATAACTCTTTTTTCTGTATTTGTATTGGTGGGATGTACGCGCGTGGATAGTCTAGAACAGTACGATAGACTTTACGAAAAATATATCAGTGAAAATTACGGCGCTTTTGAACATTTTCAAAAGCATGAACAAGCAAAAAAATTTGTATACAGCCATGGCTATCAGAATATCGTACCAAAGTTTGACATTATACGGCATCGTCACATACTGATTGTTTTATGTGGACGCTTCGTTAATTTATTGCGTGGTGATTATAATGAATGGATATCAGCAGATATGTTACTCAATGTCATAAGCAGTTTGCGTAATGACTATAACTGGAGAGAAAGCGATTTTATTTGGGCCTATAATATGTCTATGAATTCTACCGACCCCATGATTGATTACGCGAAAAAATTTCTTAATTCTTCCAGCGGAAATGGCATCAGCCCAACAACACAAATTATTGACCTTGTGTCTAGTATGAGAGCTGGTCATGGTGACAACACTAAACAAATAGCGCGTTTTTGCATAGAGCTAAACACGATATATGACATGATGAAACCAAGAAGAATTTACAAATGACATTGAATGGATAATGAGAAAAATTCTCTCAAAGGATATTAAATGGCTATAATACTCTTGATAATCGCGGCATTTTCTTGGCCATGTTGCATGTTTTTTTATTATGGCTTCAAAAGGTGGACATATTTTCCAGCTTTTACAACAGGCATAGGTTCACTTACAATGATGCTTTTCATCTTAATAAGAAAATTTCACTTAAAGGAGGAAATTTACACTTAGCTTGAAAAAAGTACTTATCATAAATTAAATTGCGCTATTATATTAAAAATAAGGCCTTTTTTATCTTTCTGTTGCAATGATCATTCTCTGTTTAATCTTATCAATTCTCTTTTTATGTGATGAATTGAATAAACGAGATAAAGAGCGTGATGAATTAAAGTTGTACAGTGATCATGATTATTATTCAATTGAAGTTATTACACACTTTTGTAAATAAAAATGTTTCTGCTTTTGAAGGAGCATGCCGACACAATTATTCACTTTGCTAGCCCCTAATGTTGCGGACTGCCCTTGGTTTTTAAGACGGTTCATAAGAGGCATTTTTTAGTCTTTTCTTTGATGTTTTGCCCCACACGGCTTTTCCCGCTTGTGATGTGCAAGCAAGTGATTTTTATTGATTCAATATACACAGATTTGAAATGAGAGAATCTTACGGTATTCAGGGTTCTTATTCAAGTTAAAAACCGCAAATTATCATTATAAATCAATGTATTATATATTTCTTGCTAAGAAAAGAGAGATCGGTAATAATATTTTTTTGGTCTTTCGTTCTATTGAAATTAATGGCTTTATTTATCCTGTTATGCCGTAACATACTGTCATTTGAGGGGTGGTGAAGGTATCTTGTTTGATACATTAAATATTTTAAAAATTGCATGGTGAATATTCTTAAGTCTTGTTTATTGCGTCTTTAGTTTAAGTGAATCGCATGCGTGGAAAACGAGAGAAACCTACTCGGTAGGACACTAGACTGTTTACAGAGCAGATTGGATTAAAAGACTTTGTTCTTTGAGGGTGGCATAAAAATCAAAATAGCCATTATATTCATTTTTTTCTGATATTTTAAATACGAGCTTCAAAAAAATAATGCTTAAACTAAACAACGAGCATTTTTGTAAAAGTGTTTTTAGAGAGCAAGCAATACACGACTGAATTTACAGAATGTAACCATATTTGATCTTCTATAACAAGATAGCGTGGAAAGGCATAAAAATTACGACTCTCTACTGAGGGCATTGTACTTCTCTTATTGTTTTTTGCGGGTTTATAAAATGCCTGGTTTTATACTTATTCTGTTTATTTTTGCCTTATCGTTAGAAGATTAAAGACATAAAGGAGAAAACGAGTTTTCCTCTTTCCGGTTGTTTTTTATTCGGCTTTAAAGCATCCACTGTAATATCTTTTAAAACATGGTGATTACGCATTGTTTTACATTTTGTTTCTTTTAGTCTTTAATGAAAGGCATTTTTCATGCAAAATAGGATACCTAGAATGCATTTGTGTTATAAATTTACGCGGCTTGTTTTAATGAAATTCCTCTTAAGATTTGTCGCACCCATTTCATGATAAGGACTATAATGGAGATTAATGGTAATGTTTCTTGGAAAAGTCTATTATGCATTCAATAAATATGACGGTGTACACTATGTACAATAGGGTGGATGAAGTTTAATTTTGGCGTATTGCACTAAAGTGTGCTGCTTGTTGGAGGGGGAGTGCTTTAGCGCCAAAAGGATGTAAGAATGCTTCTGCTTTACTGATGAGTGTATCTCGCTTTTTTTGGGTTTCTTTAATGCCGTAAAGATGAACAAAAGTGGCTTTTTGTGCCGTTTCATCTTTCCCAGCCGTTTTTCCTAGGGTTTGCGTGTTGGCAGTGACATCAAGAAGGTCATCGGTTAATTGAAAGGCTAAACCAAGATAGGTCCCAAAATCAGTAAGTTTTTCAGTTAATTCTTTAGATGCATTGCCAATGATGGCACCTGCTTGGCAAGCAAAGCTTATCAGGGCTGCTGTTTTCATGTGTTGTAGAGTGATGATGTCAGTACTTTCTTGCGGTCTTTTTTCAGCTTCAAGGTCCAGCATTTGTCCACCTAACATACCGCCAAGTCCTGCCGATTGTGCAAGAGACGTGATCAGCTTGATTCTAATATCTGTAGATAGATTACTAGCTTTATGGGCAATGATTTCAAAGGCAAATGTTAAGAGGGCATTGCCTGCTAGAATTGCTGTTGCTTCATCAAATGCTACATGGACAGTGGGTTTTCCACGCCGGAGTATATCGTTATCCATAGCGGGAAGATCATCATGAATGAGCGAATAACAATGGATACATTCTAAGGCACACGCAACATCAAGAGAATGTTCTACAGGGACATCAAAAAGTGCAGCACTTTGAATTACAAGAAAAGGACGCAAGCGTTTTCCACCGTTCAGCACACCATAGCGCATGGCTTTGATTAAATTTTTAGGGCGTGAAATTTCACCAGTTTGGATTTGATCACTTAACAGGGTATCAAGCCGCTTTTCAACGGTATTTCCATGTTTTGCAAGAAGGGTGGTAAATTCGTGCATTCTTGCTTCCTTTGTTTTTACAAAAATGAAATTATGAAGTTTAAAGAGAAAGGTTGTTGCTTTTTCTTGTTTTCATAAATTGGCGTCGTTTTTTATTAAAAATCAACTTCTCTTTTTATCTGTATCTCTACTGTATGCGCAAATCCCTTTTTAAACCAAATAAAAATTGAATGAAGGGCTTATAAAAAAGCTTTCATTGGTGTATAAAATTCTTAAATTTTGCAGTGTTTTTGATATTCATTTGATTATTGTGACACCATTTTTGATAACAGGAAGGTCATTTTTGGTAAGAGGAGGATCATTTTGACATTGCCTCTTCTTTTTTATCAGTGTATAATATACTCAAATTTTATGGTATTTTAAATGAAGCATTGTCATTTTTGACATTGCTTTTTCTGTTTTAATGGATTTGGAGTGTCTTTTTATGGCTGTACCTAAACGAAAAACCTCTCCAGCGAAGAGGGGCATGCGCCGTTCGGCTGATGCTCTGAAGGCGCCGACTTATATCGAAGATAAAAATTCTGGTGAATTACGTCGTCCTCATCACATTGATTTGAAAACGGGAATGTATCGTGGGCGTTCCGTTTTAGTGGTTAAAGACTGAGCGTTTTCTTTCTTTTCCAGAGGTCAACTTCTTTTATTTCATCGATCAATGCACGCTTGGGGCGTGCATTTTCGCTTTAAGATGAATGTTGAGGTTCCCTTGCGTCGTCTTCTATCGATGTGGAACAGGAAATGTATCGTGGGCGTTCTGTTTTAGTGGTTAAAACTTTAGCGTTTTCTTTCTTTTCCAGAGGTCAACTTCTTTTATTTCATTAGTGAATGCATTGGGTAAGATGCGTTTTTCACTTTTTCTTGAGAACATGTGTGGGATAAAGTTTTGCTGTAGAGAAATGATTCTATTGTGGGAGATGATTTTCTTGTTTTCTTGAGAGGCTATAAGGGATTGCTTGTATCAGTGTCTTTTATGATGACTTCGTTAAGAGCTTGGGTATTGATATAAGTTAGCTCAGTAATAGAATCATTTTGTATCGCACTTAATCTTTATTGACTATAGAGAGAATCCTATTAGACCGTAAAATATCATCGTTTAAGGCGGTTGATCTATGTAAGGATTTAAGCATACCGGTGTTTTCCGGTGTTTGTTATGAGAATATTTAAGGCAATGGTTTGTCTATAGACTTATATTGTGACATGTGATTCTCCTTAAAAAAATAGAGATCGACATCACATTGATTTATAAAGATCATTTGTTGTTTTGCGCCTTGAATGGAAGCTCTATCGTAGGATTTTCTCATTTCAAATTTTTCCCCATGTTGAATCAATGACAATCACTTGCTTTTCGGTCACAAGTGGGGCTGGCATGTGGGTGAAAACTCTATAAAAAAGGAAAAATGTTTATAATGAATATTTTCCAATGTAAGGATTGTTGTAACATTGGGTTAAGTGTATGCTGATGCCAGCGTGCTTTCTTATGAGCAGAAAAGAGAAAACCGTTACAAGACAGAAGGTGTATACATTCAATAACCTTTAGTGCTTTTATGATAAAGGTATATGAGACTTTTCTATGAATATCACGCTGTATTTTCATGTTTTTGAACTAAGAATTGTCTATATATTTTTCTTATTTTTGTGAATATAAGGGATTTGTTGCGAACAGCTTGTAAAAATAAGTAAACTTAAAACCAGATATGTTATGTGTGGGGGTGAGCAAAGTATTTTATCAAAGCCGGTACGATTCTCCAGTTCATAGCTGGTTTATGAATGATTTTATAGTGTTGCTTACCTAAGTTTATGATTTTTTTGTTATCTGTTCATCACTAGACAACATATTGATTTATATATATAATTCAGTTTTTTCATATTGGATTAGAACCCCGAATAACGTAAGATTCACTTATTTCAAATCTCTCTATCTAGAATCAATCAAAACCACTCGTTTGCACGTCACAAGTGGGATGAGTGTGTGGATAAAATTTGTATAAGAAAGGACTAGAAATGGTTCTTATGAATCGTCTTAAGAGCCAAGGGCTGTCGTAACACCCACGAGCTGGAAAATATAATGATGGTACCGGCTTGCTTCTTCACAAACGTAAGAGATGGGGGTGGTCAATGGATTTACCGTTATACTTTTCACGGGGGCCGCGAAATGGGCTTGGGAGCGTTGCTAGATGTTTCTTTAAAACAAGCCCGTGAATTGGCAATTGGGTGGGGTGCTGTTTTACGTGAGGGGCGTGACTCCATTAAAGAACGCGATAAACAAAAGCGTGAGGCAATGCGTAATCTTCATTATTTAAAAAACATTGCTTTAGATGCATTTGAAAGTCGTAAAGCTGAATTAAAAAGAGATGGTAAAGCTTGTGATTGGTTTTCACCCTTACGCCTTTATATTCTCCCTAAATTAGGCTGTCTACCCGTTTCAGAGATTACGCAAACAGAGATACGCAATACCCTTGCCTCTATTTGGCATGCAAAAGCTGCAACAGCAGATAAAGCACTGAAGCGTCTTAATCGTTGTCTTAAGCATGCGGTTGCTTTGGGTTTGGATGTTGATTTACAAGCAAAAAAAAGCACGCGCACTCTTAAGGTAAGCAACGCTATAAAACTATTAATAGACTAGCCATGGATTGGAAAGATGTTCCTGCCTTTTATCAGTTACTCTGTAAAACACAAAACATAACACGACTGGCTTTGCGTTTGCTTATCCTGACAGGCGTTCATACTAATCCTTTGCGTCATATTCGTGAAGATCAGATTGAAGATGATATCTGGACAATTCCTGCTGAGAATATCCAATCTTTAGCGGTTTGTTTGAAACAGAGATTGAGACTTTTAAGAGTTCTATGAATCATTCTAGATTTTATGTGTCCGATTGGAGTAAGAATATTGCGTATATCTCGTAATCTCTGAAATGAGAAACCTCATTTGGGAAAAATATGAAATTGAAAGGGGCAATGCTAACGTTCATTTTTATTGTTATTTTTTAAGTTAATTTTACAGCTTTCAAAAGTATTTGGAATGCCTTTTACAGAATGGAGATGATGGTTTTAGTTCATGCTTTTTTTATCGCGTTTTTTAATGGGGGGAATGCTTCTCATGCAAAATAGAGTGCCCAAGACAAAATATGCTTATGTTGTACTGTCACGCTTTTTTTAAAAGGAATATTTTTCAATATTTATGGCATCCATTTTATGACGGTGTTTTTGAATGTTCCAATGGTTTTGTAGAAGGGGGTAAATGGTAAAGTTTCGGTGTAGTGTATAAACGGCACTATGATCTTTACGCTTAATAAAAAAGCAAGCCCTGCCCTTACACATCTTGCCAGATTCCAATGTTGGTATATCCTTTGGTGCTTGAGACAGTGTCTCGCTCTTTTTGTACAGTTTTTACCCACAGATCAGCTCCGCTTGTGATTGACAAGCAAGTGATTTGATTAATTCAACATGAGAGCAATTTGAAATGAGTAATCTTACCATATTCAAGATTCTAATTTAATATGAATAATGCTAGATTATGATGATTAATCAGTTTGTTATCTATAAAGAAAGAAAATAAGGAGGAGGAATTTGTCGAAAAGTTAGATTGTTTATAGATTGGCGCTGGTTAAGAAACTTTGTCCTTAAGGGCAGAGAGGATGTTAAAAAATAAAACCAGCTTTTCGCTGGTTTTATCGAAATATCATCATTATGATGAAAGAGTGTATTATGCAGCGTAGACAGCTTTACTGTTTTCATCTGTTTCTTCTCTCTCAGTTTTAAACTCGCGTTCCGGCTTGTTGGAGAGATGCATCTCTATGAGATTGATAGCTTCTGTTTCAGAAAGACTATTAATAACCGCAATTTCGCGGGCCATTCTTTCAAGAGCAGCTGTATAAAGTTGGCGCTCAGAGTAAGATTGTTCAGGCTGTAGATTAGAGCGGAAAAGATCACGGACCACTTCGGCGATACAAATAAGATCTCCTGAGTTGATTTTAGCATCATATTCTTGTGCACGACGTGACCACATGGTCCGTTTAACGCGTGCTTTTCCCCGTAAAACTTTTAAGGCACGTTCGACAGAATCACTAGCAGATAATTTACGCATTCCAACGGAAAGGGCTTTTGCAATGGGGACTTTGACATCCATCTTATCTTTCGCGAAATGAATGACAAAAAGTTTTAATTTATGTCCTGCAACTTCTTGATCTTCAATCGCTATAATTTGTCCTACTCCATGCGTAGGGTAGACGATATATTCAGAGGTTGCAAATTCTTTGGTCTTGGAAGACGTTCCATGTTGGGATGCCATATTTTAGTTTACTCCCTTATGATCAACAAATGTATCGGAAAACAGGTTATAAACCTGAGGGTTGAGTTTTCTTTAACCAAGTATATTGTACCAATTAAGTGAGCATAAAAGCCGAGTACTTTTAAATCAAAAAAAAATACACCGCTTTACTATAACAAGCAAAGAAAAATACTTAGAAAGATGATCATGTTAAAATAACACTAACATCAAAATTTAAAAGAATCAATCATTTCGCTTAAGGATTTTTTATTTTTACAAGAGAAGTCTTTCAATCGTTGAAGGAGGAGAGTGTACACTTTATCATTACTCTTCGCCACTTCCTGGATTTTCTGAAAAATACTTTTCTAATTTATTTGGAACACCATCCATTTCTTTTGCTTGAGGAAGAGGATCTTTTTTGGTGGTTAGATTAGGCCATTTGTTTGCATAATGAAGATTGAGTTCTAACCACTTTTCTAATCCTGGTTCTGTATCAGGTAAAATCGCTTCTGCTGGGCATTCTGGCACGCAAACACCACAATCGATGCATTCATCGGGGTGAATAACAAGCATATTTTCCCCTTCATAAAAACAATCAACTGGGCAGACTTCAACGCAATCCGTATATTTGCAGTGAATGCAGTTGTCGGTTACTACGTGGGTCAAGATCAAACTCCATTTGTTACTTTAATTCTCTTTAGAGGAAAGTGTGTGCGTGTTTTTATGATTGGTGAGTTGATCGCGTAGTACAGCTAGTTTCGCAAAAGGTGAATCAGGATTAAGGCGCTTTTCTTTTTGAAAGGGCTTATGATTTGCATGTTTTCCTTGGGATTTGTGGAACTTATGAGAGCGTTTTGCTTGTGATGGTGCTTCTTGAGGGGAATTTTCATTTTTGTATTCCGCTTTTTTTACAGCGTTCTTCGATTTATTTTGCCACTTATTTCCTAATTTATCACGTTTTTTTTGTGCATGGTGGGGGAATTGATGCTTATAATGCCATAACAAAATAACTTTATCTTCTTCTGTAGAGCGCGGGGATTTGGCAAAATTCCCAACAGGTTCAGCTGCTGGTAAACGATTGGTTTTATGGAGATGTTTTTCAATACCAGAGGATGAAGTGTTTGGGAATGAGGTATTTTTTTCTTCTCGTGTTGTTTCTAAATCGCTTATTGTTTGCCATTGACTTCCAACGCATTCTGCTGCAGGAACATCTTGCATTGCCCTATTGACAGGGGAAGAGGCTTGGTGTGCAAAGAGATTTTGTTCAAAAACAGTATTGCTTATGCTGTACGATTGATAACCAAGTCCTTTGAGGATTTCTTCCATATCGTTTCCATTGGCCCCAAGAATGGACATCATGGCTGGTGTAACAAAAAAACTTTTGCCATCATAGGCTCCATCGGGTTTAGGATCACTTCCTTGTTTCCAATGAAGTGCGGGACGGATGAGATTGGCAAGACGTTCTAAAATATCAATCCGTACAGCACGTTGTCCTAAGATTCGGTAGCCGGCTAATTGATAAAATTGGCGGTTATAGGTAGGGTCAACAATTAAAGAGGTTCGACCAGCAGATAATGCTGAAAAAACTTCACCCAAACCAGTTTGATCTTGTCCCGCATTTTGAAGATTCCACAGGAGAGTAATGGCTTGAACCGGAGCAGGTTTAAGCATTCCGGCAACATAGATATGAAAAGCGCCAAAACGCACGCCTAGACGCCGAAGAACGGCACGTGATTCTTGCGCAAGGTTTTTGACAATGTCTAAGACTTCGCGGCGTGGTAAAATCCCTAAAGAGTTAAAAAGTTGTAAAGCAAGGCTGTTTGTTGAATCCGTTAAATTATCAGCATTGCGCAAATCAAACAGGGGTTTTAAAGTCGTTTCAAAATGAAAGGTGACAAAGCGTTCTAATCGTTTCACAACGTTATTGCGGGATTCTCCCGTGAGTTGTTCATCTGCTAAAACAATCAGTTTTGGTTTAAAAAAATCTTCTGTTGCTACAAGTTGTCCTACGGGTTGACCAATCCAGCGCACAATTCCATCAGAACTAAGGGTAAAATCTCCATTTGCAGAAGCACAAAAACGTGTCGCGCGTTTGGAAAAAGCAAGAATCAAATTCTCATTCTCTGTTGAAATTTGCTTCTCAGCTATTTGATCGGTACTGTTTTTGTTGGCATAAAAACGAAAACCTTCAAATTTACCCCTTCCGTGTTTTTCAATGAGAATATCATCTTGAAGAATCTCATTCTGTTGAACAATCTTGCTATCCATGATCATTTTCTTTCTCAGTGTGACACTGGTCAAAAGCTTTTTGCGACAATTTCATAATGGTGCTCTTTCTTTAACACGTTTGTTGCGTTTGCTTCAATCACTCTTGTCATTTTTTGCTGTTTCTTTGCGCCTTTAAAACTTGAATGATTCTTTTTTCATTCAGTTTTCATTCAGTTTGGATGCTTTATATTTGCAAATTACACTTATTAGTTGTATTGTAAAGCTAAAAGCATAAATAAATTCTTCAATTTAAAAGGAAACGGAACCGGTTATCAAAAAACGGCATTTCTTTTGCATGATCACTTTATTTTTTTGCTGTTTTGTCATGAAAAGTGAAGAGAAAGTTTTTTCAAATATTTCATAGGCTAAAAGGCATATTGTAAAGGCATTTTGCAGGTGAAATTGTGTCTTATGTCAAGAAGTTTTACCATGACAGTAAAAAAAACAATTGCGATTATAAAATTACACGTTAAAGTAGTGGTCACAGAAGTTAACAACTTTTGCGTTCTTTTTAAGCGAAGAACAATGATGTCGTTGCCAAATCAATTTTGATAATTTAATCGCAAGGGGTTATTATGGGTAATCTTTCAAATGCTGTTTATAAAAGCAGCAAAAATTATAGCGATGCAGACAAAAGCTTAGGACGTAATATGATGCGTTCTGCTATGCAAGCACCTTATCTTGAACGACAAAAAGAGCATGATTTGGCTCTGCGGTGGAAAGACAAACGTGATGATGATGCCATGCATCAAATTGCAGCGGCTCATATGCGTTTAGTGATTGCTATTGCTAATCGCTTTAAACGTTTCAAAATGCCATTGGGGGATTTGGTACAAGAAGGGTATGTGGGACTATTGGAAGCAGCTGCACGTTTTGAACCTGATCGGGAAGTGCGTTTTTCAACATATGCAACGTGGTGGATACGCGCTTCTATTCAAGATTATATTTTGCGAAATTGGTCAATCGTTCGAGGGGGAACGAGTTCTTCGCAAAAAGCACTTTTCTTTAATCTTCGGCGTTTGCGTGCAAAACTGATACAAGATGATAGTGCTTTGTCAAAACAGGATATTTTTCGCACAATCGCTGAAAAACTCGGTGTTTCCGTGCGCGATGTTGAAACGATGGATTTTCGTTTTTCCAGTTCTGATAATTCCTTGAGTGTTTCTGTTTCTGAGAACAGTGATAATCCCATTGCTAAGATGGATGTTTTGGTGGATGATAGTCCTCTTCCTGATGCTTTAATTGAGCAAGTCATTGATGGTCAACGGCGTACACAATGGCTTTACGATGCGTTGCAAATTCTCAACGAACGGGAGTTGGAAATTATTCGCTTTCGTCGCTTAAATGAAGAGGGGGCGACTCTCGAAGTTTTAGGTGAAAAGTTAGGAATCTCGAAAGAGCGCGTGCGTCAAATTGAAGCTAGGGCTTTGCAAAAATTGCGTTCTGCTCTCCTTACGGTTCATTCAGAAGACGCTTACGATATATAAGCAGTGAAAGGCTTTGGGGGGGAGGAAAGAGAATGTATTAAGTGGGGGCATATGAGAATATGATAAAGTCAGTTTTAGGGGGTGTTCATATTTGTTTAGGAATATGCCTCCTTGGGGGCGCTACTGATAAACAGAGGAAGATAGGGGGCTGTTAGTTGGAGGAAATATATATCAAACGGAGACCTATAAAGGCATGATGAAGTTGGATTTTAAAGTGTTCCTCTTTATTTTCGAATTTGCTTTAAGGGGGAGGGCGTGATAGAGACAGAAAAGAATCAAAACTGTAACGGATGAGAAGAAAGGCTTATTCTGTAATAATTTTCACTTTTGTACCTGCGGGTAAAGTTTGCGTTGGTGAGAGGGCGTTGAGGATGCGAAAGAGTTTTTCTTTATATGGTGTGTATTGCATTTTATCTGCAAGATTGGCAACGGTTTCTCCTTGTTTAACACGGACAACACGGATTTTTAAGGGCTGCAATTTTTTTAACTGTGAAGATGAAAGAGAATGAAAGCTTTGTAGCGTTTTTTGGGCAACCTCTGCAAAATTTCGAGAATTATATGGAGCGGCCGTCAAAAAACGAAAGATGTGGTTGTTGAATGGAATGACAACCACATCAAATTGCCATTGATCATTGGTAGCATAGGCCCGCGCTCCAAGTAAACTTTGGCTTTGGGATTCTTGGCGCATAAATTCTTGATTGGGGAGCCCTTGAATTGTGATGGGGCGGATAGATGATTGATCTAGACCGATAATCCAGCCGCTTTTCAAATAATCACTCGCAGATATTTCAGCAGGATGTGGAATAGCATCAAAACGAATCGCAATTTTATCTGGTCCACTGGCCCAAACAGTGTGTGCTGAATGTTCTATTGTAAAATTGTTTGGAACAGAAAAAGCTATGCGCAATTGTGGGTGAATAAATTGGTTGCCTCGTACAAAACCTGTATAAAAGCCTCCTCCAAAAATTATGCCATCAATGCTTTTGAGAAAAGAATCATGATCGGATATTTTACTATTCCCTTTACTGATTTTACGCGCTTTTTCTATCGCAAGCCGAATGCGTTGAGGGGTAGTTGGGTGAGAGGCTAAAAAATCTAGAGAGGCATTTTGGGTGCCAGAGATATTACGAAAAGCACTGTAGGCTTCCATTGTTTGAAGAAAGCGTGGTGAAGCAAAAGGATCATATCCTGATTGTTGGAGCATTTCGAGCGCAAGGGAGTCAGCTTCCAGCTCTTGATTGCGGGAAAATTGCGCGAGTTGTTGCTTGTTTTGCATAGGGTTATGAAGTTTTTTGCCAATAGAAGAAAGAAGACGTGAAGACATGTGATTGGTCATCTTTAATTGGGCTTCTTTTTGCAGGCGTAAAATGCCATGATTGGCTCTGATATGTGCTATCTCATGGGCTAAAATGGCTGCAACTTCTGAAGAATCATTGGCTAATGCCAGCATACCACGAGTGATGTAGATCGAGCCGTTGGGGAGCGCAAAAGCATTGATAGTTTCTGAGTTTAAAATTGTTACAGAATAGCTTTGATGAGAACTATGGGATGCAACTGCTAGTTTACGGACAATCTTTGCTAAAAGCTGTTCAAGTTTTGCATCATGATAAGCGCCACCATACATTTGCAAAATACGTGGGTGTTGCAGAGCGCTTAATGTGACATAGATATTGTGGTTGTTGGTACGTTTGATCGTTTTAGAAGAAGTGGAAGAAAGCCTATCATTTTGAGAAAGTGGTGTATGACAAGCCGAAAGGAGAAACGTTAGACTTATGAAAGTTGCTTTATACAGGCAAGAGCGAAAAAGAAAATTGCGGTGAAAAATGGGGTGCGTTGGACCATGGTGCACATTATTTCTGCAGAGTAATTTGGCAAATTGCATTTGTATCTTTGTATCGTATGTTTTTTTAAGAAAGGCATTAGGGATAAGGATTCGTTTGGCTATATCATGCTTTTTGTTTATAAAAAATGACTCTCACTTATAAAAAGATGCACTGTAAAGAAAATTTTGTGAAAGGCAAAGTATGGCATGACAACATTTACGATATTATTAAATGGGGATGTTCATATCACTGATCGTTTGCTTAATCAAATTCAAAACAGTCGGGTAATTGCTGCTGATGGTGGTATGCGTCATGCGGCAGCGCTTAATGTGACGCCTGAGTTGTGGTTAGGGGATTTTGATTCATCAGATGAGAACTTAATACGTCAATATAGTCATGTTCCGCGTGAAGTTTTTCCCTCTGATAAAGATATGACAGATAGTGCTCTGGCATGTGAAAGAGCGCTGCAAAATGGCGCTAAAAAGCTTATTTTGTGTGGTGCTTTGGGAGGGGAGCGAAGTGATCATAGCCTTTCTCATATGACGCAAGCGTTGATGATGGCTGAAAGGGGTATTTCAGTGTTGTTGACAAGCGGTTTGGAAGAAGGTTGGCCGGTTTTGTCAAAACCTTGTTCGTATGATTTGCCTAAGGGATGTTTGTTTAGTATTATCGGTTTTTCTGATTTAAAAAGTTTGACTCTTAAAGGGGTAAAATGGCCAATTTGTGACAAAAATGTGTCATTTGGCTCTTCTTTAACACTTTCTAACCGTATTTGTGGAACCTTTTCTTGCCATTTAGGTTCTGGAAAAGCTATATTGTTAGCGTCTGTACCTATTCCATAAAGCTCTTCCAATATATTTTGAATAAGGCAGGGGGGGGCCTAGTGATGAAGTGCCGACATAAACGATATATGTATTGATCTTGAGAAGGAAAGGTTTTGATATGTTAAAATCAATTTTTAAAGTGGCCGTTGTTTCAGCCATTGGTTTCAGTTCAGTCGCTTGTACTACAAACGATGAACGCGTTGCACGTTACGGCGTAGGAGGAGCAGCAATCGGTGCTTTGGCTGGAACTGCTATTGCTGGAAGTACGCCTGGAGCAGCACTTACCGGTGCAGCATTTGGTGCTTTGGCTGGAACAGTAACAGGTGCAGCTGCAAATCAAAGAAAACAACAAAGACAGGTATCACAATTGTGCACGTATCGTGGTCGTAGAGGGCATGTTTACCAAGCACCTTGTGGACAGAGAGTCCCTGTACGGCAATTGTGTGCTTACCGTGATGCAAGAGGGGTGATGTATAAAGCACCTTGTCCGCGCCGCGTTCGTTAATGGCGGTGCCGCTTCTGCGGCTTGACCGCATTTTCTTAAATTTTGGAAAAACGCCTTTGCTCAATCAAGCTTCTTTATCGGTTGAGCAGGGGGCGCGTATTGCGCTGGTCGGCCGTAATGGTTGTGGAAAGTCGACCTTATTAAAAATTGCCGCAGGAATATTAGAACCTCATGGTGGCGAAATTTTTCGCCACCCGCGAGTAACGCTCCGTTATGTCTCACAAAATCCGGATTGTTCAGGATTTGAAGATATTAATGCTTATATGGAAGCGGGGCTGGATGATATATCTGATGTTCAGTGGATTAATACGCTTCGCACAAATTTAAGGTTTTCTGGGACGGAAAAATTGGAAACGCTTTCGGGAGGCGAAAAGCGGCGTGTTTCATTGTTACGGGCCATTGCTGCAAAACCCGATATTTTGTTCTTAGATGAACCAACCAATCATCTTGATTTACCAACTATTGAATGGCTGGAAGCTGTTTTGGCTTCTTTGCGTTCAGCGATTGTGGTGATTTCCCATGATCGACGATTTTTAGAAAATGTTACACGGTCAACGGTATGGCTTGATCGTGGCACAACCAAAAGACTGGAAAAGCGTTTTTCTGAGTTTGAAAATTGGCGTGATAAAGCACTGGAAGAAGAAGCCATCGAACAGCATAAATTGGGGCGCCAAATTGCTCGTGAAGAGCAATGGTTGCGTTATGGCGTGAGCGCACGGCGTAAGCGTAATGTACGGCGCTTAGGCGAATTAAAAGACTTAAGACAGCGTCATCAAACCTATAAAGGGCAGCCAGGAAATGCACTTTTGACAGCAGCAAAAAGTCATGATTCTGGGCAATTGGTGCTTGAAGCAAAGAAAATTTCAAAATCCTATGGTGATCGCATTATCGTGAAAGATTTCTCTTTGCGCATTCAGCGGGGTGATCGAATCGGTTTGGTAGGACCCAATGGAATCGGAAAGACAACGCTCCTTTCTGCATTAATTGGGCAAGAAGCCGTGGATAGTGGAACGGTGAGGCATGGCTATAACCTCTCTATGGCATTGCTTGATCAGCAACGTATTTTAAATGAAGAAGAAACTTTAGCGCATTATTTAACGGGAGGAAGAGGTGATACTCTTGTGATCAATGGGCTGGAGCGGCATGTCGTTTCTTATATGAAAGACTTTTTATTTTTACCGGAACAAGCTCGCACTCCCCTTAAAGAATTTTCAGGGGGAGAAAGAGCACGCCTCATGCTTGCACGACTTCTTTCTCGTCCTGCAAACTTTTTGATTCTTGATGAACCGACCAATGATTTGGATATGGAAACTTTGGATTTGTTGCAAGAATTTATTGCTGATTTTGCGGGGACAGTATTGTTGGTCAGCCATGACAGAGACTTTTTAGATCGTACTGTAACGCATATGTTGGCACCTCAAGGTGATGGTCATTGGGTTTTGTATGCGGGCGGCTATAGTGATATGATGGCGCAAAACCAGCATGCTCTTCGCTTACAACGCAAAAGAACAGAATTATCGCAGCGTAAAGCACCTTCAAAATCTCATGCGGGAGAGCTTTCAAAACAGGATACATCAATAGATCATAGCTTGATAGGGCGAGAGAAAAAAACACGAAGTAAATTGTCTTATAAGCAGGTTTATGCATTGGAAAAATTGCCTGAAGAAATTGCTGTTTTACAGGACGAAATCAAAAAAATTGAGCAAGAACTCTCTGATCCAGCCCTTTATCGCAGTGATAAAGAGCGTTTTGAGCGTTTATCAACAACGTTGGAAAAAAAGAAAAATACTTGCACACAAAAAGAAGAAGAATGGTTAGAACTTGAAATTTTACGCGAAGAAATGGAAGCGTGTTCACGGTAATGTTTTAGATATTAATATCTAAGCATTTTAATTTGTATTGCATCATCGCTTTTCTTTGATTTGTTACAAGAGTTTTTGGCTGATTTAGCGGGAATAGTGTTGTTGACGAGTTATGACAGAGACTTTTTAGATCGCACTGTAACATATAGCACCTTAAGGCGATGGTCATTGGGATTTGTATATGGGGGGACAGTGATATGATAGCGCAAAACAAGCATGCTCTGAGCTTACAAGGCAAAGAAACAAAACTACCTTTGCCGTGAGTTTTTTCAAAATTTCGTATATGGAAGTACGCGAATTCCCTTGCATACCTTGCCAGTCCCCAATGTTGCTTGCAGCTCCTTTGGAATTTGAGAGCATTCGTAAGAAACATGCCCTTGTCTTTACCTTATATCCTAAATACACCAACCCCACTTATGACGGAAAAGCAAATGATCCTTATTAATTCTAACGTGAGAAGTGTTGTGATGAGGAAAGCTGTTTGTATTCGATGTTATGATTTGAGTTTAAAAATGATGATTTGTTAAGATAAATCAATGTGTTATTGCAACATTTCTAGGAGGAGAAAATGATGGCAATTAAAACAAAGCGAACAATTTCCACATTGATCAGTTTAGAAGATGCAGCTGAACTGTCTTCTTATTTCCTCCGTAATGCGAATCATCTGCGTCCTTTTGAACCTGTTAGATCTGATGATTACCATACCCTAACAGCTTGGGAAACACGAGCCAATGCATTTGCTTGTGAAAGTGCACAGGGACAAGCATACCGATATGCTGTACGATTAAAAAATGAAAATACAGTCATCGGTGTTGTGAATTTTACAAATGTGGTTCGGGGTGTTTTTCAAGCCTGTCATCTTGGTTTTTCTCTTGATGAAAAACAACAAGGCAAAGGTCTCATGTGTGAGAGTTTATCGGCTCTAATACGCCATATCTTTCATGTTTATCATCTGCATAGAGTGATGGCAAATTATAGACCTGAGAACATAAAAAGCGAACGTTTATTAAAACGCCTTCATTTTGAAAAAGAAGGCTATGCCAAAGACTATTTGATGATTTCTGGAAAATGGAGAGATCACATTCTAACCTCTCGAATCAATGATCTTTATGAGTCCGTTAATAGATTCGAATAAAGTTTTGTTAAGGGTCTTTTTATCAAATGTGTAAATATGCTGCACTTTTCCCTATCCTAAAAGACGAAGATCCTTAACCACCTCTTCTTTTGTAAACAGTTCAGACTCTCGTTTAGCGGATTTCAACGGCTGACCGCTTTCATATGTTTCTTTTCGTAGATAATAAATTGATTTATCATCATAATTCATTTTTTTCAATTTGAAGAGAGTCCTCAATATCGGAAGACTTTCTCATTTCAAATTTATTGATGTTTAATCATAAAAACACCTCTCTTGCACATCACAAACTGAGTTGGCATAGGTTGGCATACAAGTGAGGGTTTATGTGGATAAAAATTATTGAAGAACAAGAATAAAAATTCTCTGTATAAATCCTTTTAAATGTGAGGGCTGTTGCAATATTGTGTATTCTGTGACCGATAGTCTCGTTACAAGTTACACAAACGGCTTATTGTTGGGTGAAATTTTTATACATTCATTTATTTTTTGCCATTTGTTTTTTGTATTTTCTTTTCTTAAGAAAATTTCCAATGTTATCAATGGTTTTAATTCATACCAAGCGCATTTTTATAAAGTTCAATGATTGCTTCTTCTTCCATTCTCTCATGCTCTTCTTTTTTACGCAGCCGTATAATGCTTCGAACAGCTTTACTATCAAAACCAGAGCCTTTAAGTTCAGTGTAAACGTCTTTAATATCATCAGAAATGGTTTTTTTCTCTTCTTCTAGTCGTTCAATACGTTCGATAAAAGAGCGTAATTGGTTTACGGATATAGCGTGTGTTTGATCGGTTACTGTATCGTTCATTGTATTTTTCTCCAAGTTATATATTTTAAGTTGTTTTTCGACGACGAATTTATGTTAAAAAAGCTTGAAAACAAAAAGTAAATCAAGCTACACAGCTTTTTTACAAATTGACTTTAAATATTTTGTAAAATTTTTAAGATATATGCATTGATAAAAGGGCTATAAAAAGAAAAATATAAAAATATACGTTTTAGATTTGAAAAGCTTTAAAAAAAGAAATGTGTAATTTGTTTTGAGAATTTGGCATTATAGAGGAAGTTTTGTGATTTTAAAAAAGCGATATTGGGTGTTTCAGAAAGGATTAAAAGTTTTTCTCTTGAGCATTTTGCTCTTGTTTCCCCTTGTTGTTTTTGCAAAAGCTGACTTTAGAGTTTGTAATACAACCCAACAGTCTGTAGGGGTTGCTCTTGGATATCGTACATTTTCAGGGTGGGTGAGCGAAGGTTGGTGGACGGTACCAGTGACGGAATGTAAAACTTTAATTGAGGGGCCCCTTGCTTCACGGTTTTATTATTTTTATGCGGAAGGGGCACAAAAAAAAGGGAACTGGGCAGGCTCTGTGACCATGTGTGTGCAAGATAGCCAATTTACTATTCAAGGGGTTCATGATTGTTTCCCTCGAGGATATCAAAAGGCTGAATTTAAAGAGATCGATACCGGAAATCAAACCAGTTGGATGGTACAGTTGACGGATGAGTCTTTGTTAAACAATTCAGTTATACCTTCTCTTTCAGGAAATTCTCCACCGTGAAACGTGCACGTAAAGTAAAAATTATTGCGACTCTTGGTCCTTCTTCTTTTTCTCGTTTGATGATTGAGAAGCTTTTTAGGGCAGGAGCAGACGTTTTTCGTCTTAATATGAGCCATACTGATCGTGATATGCTGGGTGATTTGGTCGAGTCTATACGAGAAGTTGAAAAAACAGTTCGACGCCCCATTGGTATTTTGGTGGATCTTCAGGGGCCAAAACTGCGTGTGGGGCGTTTTGCTAAGGGGCAAGAAGATTTGCGTGTTGGGCAAAGCTTTACATTAGATAATCGCGATGTTCTTGGCGATGCGCAGCGTGTTTTTTTCCCTCATGAGGATGTATTTTCGGCTGTTAAACCAGGGGACCGGTTGTTGATTGATGATGGAAGGGTGGAACTGCGTGCGCAAGTTTGTGATGATCACTTTGTACAGTGTCGCGTGGTTGCTGGTAGCCGTATTTCTGATCGAAAGGGTGTCAGTTTTCCCGATACAATTTTGCCTTTTGATTCGATGACGTCAAAAGATAAGGAGGATCTTCAGGCTCTTTTACAGCAGCCTGTTGATTGGGTTGCTCTTTCTTTTATTCAACGTCCAGAAGATATTATGGCGGTGCGTCAGTTGACGAAAAGTAAGGTGTCTTTGATGGCTAAAATCGAAAAGCCTCAAGCCTTGGAGCATATAGAGAAGATTATTGAAATTTCCGATGGTATTATGATTGCACGGGGTGATCTCGGTGTGGAAATGCCTCTGGAAAAGGTCCCTGCTCTTCAGATGGAGTTGATAAAAGCTTGTCGTTTAGCTGGAAAACCGGTTGTGGTGGCAACACAAATGCTCGAATCAATGATCACATCTCCTGTTCCCACACGCGCAGAAGTGTCGGATGTTGCTACAGCAGTTTATGCAGGAACAGATGCGGTGATGTTGTCTGCTGAATCTGCTTCTGGTCGTTATCCTGAAGAAGCTGTGCTTATGATGGACCGAATCGCGCGACAAATCGAACAGGATCACACTTATGCCGCTCAGGTTGGAGCACAACATCCAGCACCAGAATCAACAGGAACGGATGCGATTTCTCTTGCTGCGCGTCAGATTGCTGAAACACTTGCTCTATCCGCTATCGTTGCCTATACGGCTTCAGGAACAACGGGGGTGCGCGCCTCTCGTGAACGCCCTAATAGACCGATTATTGCTTTATCGCCCATTGTGGAAACAGCAAGGCGTTTGGCTTTAGTTTGGGGGCTTCATTGTGTGGTCACGCAAGATGCTCGCAATTTAGAAGATATGGTTGATCGAGCAGCAGCCATTGCATTTCAGGAAGGCTTTTGCCAAGGAGGGGATCGTTTCCTTGTAACAGCCGGTGTTCCTCTTGGAACGCCCGGTGCGACAAATCTCTTGCGTATTGCTTCTGTCTCTCAAGATGGAACGAAAGGGATTTGAGCCGTTTACGCATGGTGTTTTTTCATGCGCCTTTGAACAGGCTTTAAAAACAACGGGTGTGCGCTTCTTGTGAATGCCTCCATAGACCCATTATTCTTTTATCTCCTATCGTAAGATAGCAAGGTGTTGCATTAGGTCGTCCAGTTTGGGGATGGAAGCAGATGCGGTGATGTTGTCTGTTGATTTTGTTTTAGTTCTGAGGAAACTGCTTTTACGGTAGGCATTTAATGGGAGCCCCCCTTTTATTTCATTGAGACAGATTGGGGATTGCTTTATTGATGTTTATACGAGCGAGATGTTTATTGATAATGAGAGTTCATTCTTTCGCTTTTTGGATAAGAGCCTTGAAATTTTTCCCATTTTAAACTTTTGCAAACAGAATTGAATAAAGTTAAAATTATGTGCCTAAAAAATCGTACTGGTATGTTATGAGAAAAAGTGATGGGTGAATGTGTTTTTAAAATATGCTTTGTCGAAGCATTTGCAACATATTGATTTATAATGATAATTTATCGTTATTAAACTTGAATTAGAACCCCGAATTCCGTAAGATTCTCTTAAATTTATTTATGTTTTGTTAATCAGAACTCTTTGTTTGTACATCACAAGCGGGTGGGTTTTATGGGAAAAAGCTGTACAAGAAAGGCGTCCCTCTTATGAATCGTTTTACGAGCCAAGGGGGCTATCGCAATATTGAGGGCTGACTATAATGATGATGCCGACTTGCTCTTTCTTTTATTAAGCTTGGAGATTTTAAGGGGTGGGGAGAGAAATATGGATTATTTGTTATAAGGATAAAAATAGCGGTAGAGAATGTTTTCAAGAGCTATTATTGTCGTTTATGATGTTTGAAGTTGTCTCAGATTAACATACTCTTCGGGTTTGACTTTTTTCCTGCTCTAAAGGATGAAAATACTTAATTCACGCTGGTTTATAAATGATACGGTTCTTTTCGGTGGGTTTCATCGGATGGACATCTCAGGTGCAAAGACTCCATGGTGCTTATAGTATCAAATAGCGGTGTTTTTACGGTATAATAGATAAGGTTATTTTTTAATATATATTGAATCTGCTTGATATTATCTAAGGGGCAAGGATTTTTGGGCATGCATTCATAGGGAACATGAATATAGCTCTTTTTTTCGAAGGGTGCTTTATTTGTTTGTTGCTGTTGTCATTTATATGATTTTTTTACAATGATGTTGATTTTGTTATCTTATTGCGCGGTTAAAAGACATCTCATTTGAAATGTGGTGATATAAGGCAGTCTCCTTGATATAGGAAGCGTTTGTGCGGAGGTGAAATATTCAGGGTAGGGCTTTCTTGTTGAGGTTTAAGTTAATCCCATAAGTCGTGAGTAGCTGGAATCCTTCCTATAAAAAACCAGACTGTTTACACACTGGTGTGGGTTTAAGAATTTTTATCCTGTGAGATGTGGCGGACAAGTCAAATCTCTGGTTTATTACGCGCTGATGTACTTTTTAGAAATCTTCCTGTTCCTGTTCTTGTTCTTGAAGGTTTGTGCAGTTTTGATCATCTTTGAGCAATTGGTTGGTGAGATTTTCAATGCGTTGTGTGGTGTCACGCATAATTTTCCCCATGGTACGGTCTCTTTCGTTGTGGAGTCGTAAAAGAGTATTGTAGTCTTCTTGTAATTTTTTATTTTCTCGTTTTATTTCTTCCATTTCATCGATAATCATTATGCCAGCCATAACCGATAAACGATGGTCGCCAATTTCACCAAAATTGTTCTTTAAATGTGTGATATATTGATCTAATTGAGCAGCAAGCGCAATAAGACGACGTTCTTGTCCTTTGTCACAAGCCATGCGATAAACTTTACCATCAATGGTAACGGAAACAGTTTCCATACATTCAAACCTTTATCTATCAATGACAACACGAATTGTTTCCATTGCTTTAATAAGACGTTTGGAAACTTCTTTGTTTACGGACTCTAAGCGTTCAATTTGGGCTTCAGCTTTGTCAAGCGCTTGGGCAAGATGGCTGCGGTCAGCATTCATTCGTTGGATTTCTTCTTCCCATTCGTTATTTTTATCAATAACGGCATTGCGGTTTATTATGGTGATCTCTAAAGTTCTAAGTGCCTTTTCTAGGTGCTCTAAAGCATCTTGTAGAACTGTAGTCTCTTGGTTCATTGCTTTTATCCTTTGGGTAATTGTATCCTTTATCAATGTGTTATGCAAAAACGAATCACTTTCACTCTTGTGTTGTGTGCATTTTATTTTTAAGTATGTAGGATATTTTAGCAAGCAAAGCAGGGGATAGATATAAATTAAAAGCTGGATTTTTTGCGCGTATTGGCATAAATGACATGGATATACAGAACGCGTGAGGGGAATGTTATTAATATTATTGAAGTGGTGGCAAAAAGTCTCACGCTAATGGTTAGAAAATAGTATTTCTTGAGAATTTTAAGAGAATACGGAAAAAGCAACAGAATAACGTATTTAACGAAATGGTCGATTATTCATGACAAACACCCACCAACAGAATCAGATGGCCAATGCTATCCGTTTTCTTGCTATTGATGCGATTGAAAAAGCAAATTCTGGTCATCCGGGCTTGCCAATGGGAGCAGCCGATATTGCTACGGTTCTTTATACAAGATTCCTTGCTCATGACCCCAAAAAACCTCGCTGGCCTAACCGTGATCGTTTTGTGTTATCAGCAGGACATGGGTCTATGTTGCTTTATGCTCTCTTGTATCTTTCTGGTTATGAAGATATTGGCATTGAAGATCTCAAAAATTTTCGCCAATTAGGAGCAAAGCTTGCTGGGCATCCAGAATATGGGCATGTGGCAGGAATCGAAACAACGACTGGTCCTCTCGGACAAGGATTGGCTAATGCCGTGGGGATGGCTCTTGGAGAGCGTTTGCAAAATGCCCGTTTTGGTGATCTTATCAACCATTACACTTATGCGTTGGTAGGCGATGGATGCCTTATGGAAGGGATATCTCAAGAAGCACTTTCCCTTGCCGGTCATTTGAAACTCAATAAGCTTATTGTGTTGTGGGACGATAATAATATTTCTATCGATGGAGAGATTTCCCTTGCTGACAGTACAGATCAGATTGCGCGTTTTAAGGCATCTGGTTGGGAGACACATAAAGTCAATGGGCATGATCAAGCAGCAATTGCGCGGGCTATTGAGGCGGCACAAAATTCCGATAAACCAACTTTGATCGCTTGTAAAACAACAATTGGTTTTGGAGCACCCAATAAAGCGGGTACCAATAAAGTTCATGGAGCCCCTTTGGGCGCACGAGAAATCACTGAAACCCGTATCGCTTTAGGGTGGGATGCTGAGCCTTTCGTTATTCCAGCCGATATTCTCGATAATTGGCGCTTGGCTAGTCTCAATGCTGCTAAAAAACGCCAAAAATGGGAAGAAAAATTTGCTGATCTTCCTGTCTCAGAGCGTGTGGAGTTTGAAAGATTGATGCGGGGCGATCTCGTGGGCGGATTTGATGGCGCTATTGATACTTATAAACAGAAATTGGTTGAAGAGCGCCCCGTTGTTGCTACGCGTAAAGCTTCGGAAATGGCTCTTGAAGTGATCAATGAAGTCGTTGTTGAGACTATTGGTGGTTCGGCTGATTTAACCGGATCTAATAATACAAAAAGTAGCCAGATGAAAAGTATCTCTGCTGAAGATTTTTCAGGGCGCTATCTGCATTATGGAATTCGCGAACATGCAATGGGAGCTGTGATGAATGGTCTTGCCCTTTATGGCGGCTTTATTCCTTATGGGGGAACCTTTTTATGCTTTTCTGACTATATGCGTCCTGCTATGCGTTTGTCTTCTCTCATGGGGTTGCGGGTGATTTATGTCATGACTCATGATTCTATTGGTCTTGGTGAGGATGGTCCGACCCATCAACCCGTAGAGCATTTGGCATGCCTGCGTGCAATGCCTAATCATTTTGTGTTCCGTCCTGCAGATGCTATGGAGACAGTCGAGTGTTGGCAATTGGCTTTGAAAGCATGCGGGACGCCTTCTACCTTGGCTTTAAGTCGACAAAATCTACCGCTTTTGCGTCAAGAGTATGAAGAAGAAAATCTCTGTATGCTTGGTGCTTATGAATTCCTAACAGCTAGCGATGATGCACAAGTGACGCTGTTTGCTTCTGGTTCAGAATTGCAAATTGCAGTGGAGGCACATGCGGTGTTAGAAGAAAAAGGCATCCCAACGCGTGTGGTTTCTGTGCCTTGTTTTGAACTTTTTTCTCAACAATCTCTCTCCTATCAGCGTGCTCTTATTGGAGAGGCGCCGATTAAAGTTGCCATTGAGGCCGCTGTTCGGCAAGGATGGGACCGTTTTATTGGCTGTGATGGTATCTTTATTGGCATGGATGGCTTTGGAGCAAGTGGAACGATTGATGCCCTTTATGCGCATTTTAATATTACTTGGGAAAATGTCGTTGCCACCGTTGAAAAAGAGCTGGAAAAGATCAAAGAGCAAAGTACAAAATGACAGCTTTGTGTTGTCATGAGTGGGTTTGGTCGTAGGCATCTATTTTGTACAGTGTTGTGGATGATCTTGTGCATTACTGTGGATAAGTGAGTGAGTGATCAAGATATTGACGTTATAGGAATTAATGATTTTGGATTGGTGAAATACCCATTTATTGTGTTTTAAATGTTGTGCTTTTAAAAATTGATGAGGAAACATGTGAAATGACAGTTCGTGTTGCAATTAATGGGTTTGGTCGTATTGGTCGCAATATTTTACGTGCGCTTGTGGAAAGTGGACGACAAGATATTGAAGTGGTTGCAATTAATGATTTGGGATCGGTGGAAACAAATGCCCATTTATTACGCTATGATTCAGTTCATGGGCGTTTCCCTGGGATCGTTAAGGTGGTAGGGGATGCTATTGATGTAGGGGGTGGTTTAATAAAGGTATGCGCAGAGCGTGATCCTGCTCAATTGCCTTGGAAAGATTTGGATATCGATATTGCTTTGGAATGTACGGGTATTTTTACTGCGCGTGATAAAGCAAGTGCTCATTTAGATGCGGGGGCAAAGCGTGTTCTTATTTCTGCGCCTTCTGAAGGAGCAGATCTTACGGTCGTCTATGGGGTTAATCATCAATCTTTAAGCAGCGAGCATCGCGTTGTTTCAAATGCTTCTTGTACAACCAATTGTTTGGCGCCTGTTGCACAAGTTTTGCATAACACAGTGGGTATTGAAAAGGGCTTTATGACAACAATCCATTCTTATACGGGTGATCAACCTGTATTGGATACAATGCATCAGGATCTTTATCGTGCACGTGCGGCAGCTCTTTCTATGATTCCTACATCAACAGGAGCAGCAAAAGCTGTGGGACTGGTCTTGCCAGAATTAAAGGGGTTGCTTGATGGTGTATCGATTCGTGTTCCGACCCCTAATGTTTCTGTGGTTGATTTGACATTTATCGCTAAGCGTTCCACAACAATCGAAGAAATTAATACAGCTATTGCTACTGCTGCACAAGGTTCTTTGAAGGGCGTTTTGGACACGACAGAAGAAAAGCTCGTGAGTTGTGATTTTAATCATAATCCTCATTCAGCTATTTTCCACAATGATCAAACCAAAGTGATTGATGGTAAGCTCTGTCGCGTTCTGGTTTGGTATGATAATGAATGGGGCTTTTCTAACCGTATGAGTGATACGGCAGTGGCTTTTGCTCAGACAATATAAGAGGACCTCAGGGTCCTCTTTTTATAAGGAAAAGTCTCATTTTTGTGCAATTTTGAGAAAAACAGTTAGAGGCTGTTGTTCTCATGCGCTAGAGAGAAGAGGCTATTGAAACATTGATGATGTGTTTTGTTTTAATACTGTGTCAATACGTGCTTTTAAAAGATGAATGAAAGAGTAAACTTTAAAAAGTAAGATCTGAACGAGATACCCTTTGAGAAAACGTTAGAAAACAGGAGATGTAAACTCTTTTTCCTAGAAGTAAAAGGAAGCTTTAATAGAGATCAAGTTGAGCCAATGCATTTGTTTGCCACAATGGAATATGAAGATTAAGAGCAATGGTGGGCTTTTGTACATTTGACGATAAAAGCTTTGGCTTTTCAAACAGAGGGTGAGAGATGGGCTGTCGTGGATCTCTTGTAAAAGCAAAGAGGGGGGGATAAGTGGAAAGAAAAGTGGGCAGGGTTGTTGGATGCGTTTTTATTTGAAACAATGGAAAGTGAAGAGGAAGCAGTGATGGGGTTTCGTACACTTGATGATGTTGATGTTTTGGGTAAACGTGTTCTGGTGCGCGTAGATTTTAATGTTCCTATGGCGCAAGGTAAGGTATGCGATGAGACGCGTCTTGTGCGACATAAAGAGACACTCGTTGAGCTACAAAAGCGTGGTGCTAAACTTATTCTGCTTTCTCATTGTGGTCGCCCCAAAGGAAAGGTAGAGCAAGAGTTTTCACTCCGTCCTGTTGTGCAAGTGCTGGAAAAGATCATTAATCAGCCGGTTGCTTTTGCTCCTGACTGTATCGGTTCGGCGGTGCAGGTTGCAGTTGAGTCATTACAAAATGGTGGTGTTTTACTGCTTGAAAATGTTCGTTTTTATGCTGGTGAAGAAAAGAATGATTGTTCTTTTGCAGAAGCTTTGGCTCATAATGGAGATCTCTATGTTAATGATGCTTTTTCAGTTTCTCATCGTGCCCATGCTTCGGTGGAGGGAATAACGCATTTGTTGCCTTCTTATGCAGGACGCTCTTTGCAAGGTGAATTGCAGGCATTAGAAAAAGGACTTGGCAATCCAGCACGTCCTGTGGTTGCCCTTGTGGGAGGAGCAAAGGTTTCTAGTAAGCTTTTTGTGCTCAATCATTTGGTGGAAAAAGTTGACTCCTTAATTATTGGTGGGGGGATGGCTAACAGTTTTTTAGCTGCGCAAGGTATCCATGTAGGGAAATCACTGTGTGAACATGCATTGATGGAAACGATAAAAAAAATTATTAAAAAAGCGCGAGAGTGTCACTGTACGCTTCTGCTCCCTCAGGATGCTGTTGTGGGATTTCGTTTTGAAAAAGATGCACCGCATCGTCTTTATGACATTGAAGATATTCCACAAGATGGCATGATATTGGATATTGGGACGCGCTCTATTGCGCATATCAATGCTGCGATAGATGAAGCTGCTACTCTTGTGTGGAATGGACCCCTTGGTGTTTTTGAGATGCCTCCCTTTGATAAGGGAACCATTGCCGTTGCACGCCATGCAGCAGAACGTAGTTTGACGGGAAAGTTGGTTTCAATTGCGGGAGGGGGCGATACGGTTTTTGCCCTTAATCATGCCGGTGTTGCCAATGATTTTACTTATCTTTCGACTGCTGGAGGAGCTTTTTTGGAATGGATGGAAGGTAAGGTTCTTCCTGGTATTCTTGCCCTTATGCAGGCTTAAAGGGCTTCTTTGAAGGGGAAGGTTAAAGAAAAACTATACGGTCGTGTAGAGTGTTTTGATAGTGTTGCGCATTTTTAGAAATTAAGACAAAATAAGAGGAATTTTTTATGAATGAACGGCTTGAAGATATTGCACTTGCTTTGGTGCATGCGGGTAAAGGTATTTTGGCGGCAGATGAAAGTACGGCGACCATTGGAAAGCGTTTTGAAAGCATTGGTGTTGAATCCAATGAAGATAAGCGCCGTGCTTATCGTGAAATGCTTTTTAGTACAAAAGAAGCGATGGAAAACGCCATCTCTGGGGTTATTTTATTTGATGAAACCATTCGGCAAAAAGCATCAACTGGGAAAATGTTGACGGATCTTATTCGGGATTCAGGCGCTTTGCCAGGGATTAAAGTTGATACCGGTGCAAAACCCTTGGCTGCTTTTCCCCAAGAGACAATTACCGAAGGGTTGGATGGTCTTCGTGAGCGGCTAAAAGATTATTATGCTTTGGGAGCACGTTTTGCTAAATGGCGTGCGGTAATTGCTATTGATGAATACACTTTGCCAACAAGAGGCGCCATAAGACAAAATGCACAAGCTCTTGCACGCTATGCTGCCTTATGTCAGGAGTTCAATATTGTGCCCATTGTTGAGCCGGAAGTGTTGATGGATGGATCATCGTGTGGGCATTCAATTACACGCTGCTTTGAGGTGACACGCACTGTTTTGCAGGCTGTCTTTAAAGAATTGTTTGAAGCTCGTGTTCTTTTGGAGGGGATGATTTTAAAGCCCAATATGGTGATTGATGGAAAGGATGCACGCAAGGCTTCTGTTGAAGAAGTTGCTGAAAAGACCGTCCAAGTGCTTAAACAGACTGTTCCTGCTGCTGTTCCAGGAATTGCTTTTCTTTCTGGAGGGCAGTCTGATCAGGAAGCAACGGCGCATTTATCTGCTATGAATTCTTTGGGCGTATTGCCTTGGAAATTGACCTTTTCCTATGGACGAGCACTGCAAGCAGCTGCCTTAAAAGCATGGGCGGGAAAAGATGAAAATATTGCTGTTGCACAGAAGGCCTTTCGTCATCGGGCTCGGATGAACCATCTTGCGGCTTTGGGACAATGGACAAAAGAACAAGAAAAAGCGTGCGCTTGAAGCACAAGCCCTGTTTTTAAATGCGGAGAGATTTTTCATATTTCTGCGTGATTTTTTGTGCCCTCATCATGATAAAAATGGCGGGGGCATTTTAGGCTTGAAAGCTTTCTCAGAGAGTTTTTTCCTTGGACCTTTTAAAAGTCTTTAATGGGTGCTATCGAGAGATAAAATTGCGGGAGAGGTGCAATTTCGAGAAGGGGAGATAATGCTAGGAAATTTGTGAATGCACAGCACTTTAGTATGGTGTCGTTCATGAGGTGGTACTTACTTTTTGCGTGAAAATCATAAAGCTCATACTGTATTGAAGAGTTTGATATTGTGATATTTTTTCTTTTTCATGTTATCATTACTTGTCATCGGCAGAATTCATTTGATTGCAGTTTCAAAGGTGGATTAAGCGGGTAGATTAGAGAGTTGCGATTTCTGAGCGGATTGGAATACAGCTTATGAAGTTTTTGAGCATCAGGACATCTTCCTCTTCAATGGGGGTAGACTTTCTATTAACGAGCGAATTGAATAACTCTTGCGAAAGAAAATAGATTTGCACCTCAATAAAACACCTATTTTTTCATTAAAATGGATAAATTTTTCTTGTATTTTTTGATGATATAATTAAAAGTGATTAACTTCATAGCATCTTGGCTTAAAACGGGGGGAATTGTGGACGGTATATCTTCTAAGAATAACAGTATATCTTCTAAGAATACAAGCATCAAAAGAAAAAATCGATACGCAGAACAGAGCTTTTCTGCAATTATGATGCGAAAATTGTGCAATATGGTGCGTGGGGTATTCGAAGGGATCTTTACAGTATTTACTTTCACAATTTTTCTTATCCTGTTCAACATACGTGGACCGGTTCATGCCGTACTAAGCTTCTTTGCAGGTGCGAGTGGAATAACGTGCTTTTTCTTTTTTGTCGGATACTACTTACAACGCCGCGAAGCAACAGCAGATGAAGCCGGTATATCGCTCACATTACTTTTAGCAATTGGTGAAGGCATTTTTTCTATTTGCTCCCTGTATGCTGCGTGGGGTTACGACGCTCTCTTGTTCCGTTTAGCACCTCCTGGGTATGTTCTTATTCTCCCTGAATAAATAGAGTGCAATTCGTTTGCATACAAATAAAAATGAGAGGCTGTCTGCCTCTCAAATTCTTAATAATCGCTCTCCAAAATCATAACATCAAACCCGCGTTTAATGAATGGACTAACAAGCCTTGGGTCCTTAAGCCTCAAGGCAACCCTTTACAAGGGCGGTGCGCCTAACGGCATCCTTGACCTTAAGATACCCAAACGGCTTATGAACAAACTCTCTTATTAAGCCACATCATCTTTTATTCTTCTCATGCGGTTCTGAAATCATGATATAAGGGGCAAGCTTCTCATCGTGCCTAAATGGTAACTTATCGTGTGTTAAATGGAAAAATGAGAAAAAGCATCTTTATGCAATATAATCCAATTATGATTTTTTGATTTGAAGATAAAGGGTTTAAAGTTCTACAAGACTGATACGATAAAGGGGGGAAGTTGCCTATCTTAGAAACTAAGGCGTATTTTAGGTGCTCTTGATATAGCTATCTCACCAAATGGTTTTGAAGACTTATCCTTTTAGCTCTATTTATTAAAAGGTCATTTTGAGGGGGCTTGGCTAATGAATGTAAAGGAAAATTAGCACGTAATATTTCGCTTTGCTGGTATAGATGCTGAATGAGTTAATTATCGAGAGGATCACTGAAGAGGGAGCGCTAAAAAATGGTGAAAATCCTCCGTACTTCGGTGAATTCGTGGTTGAAGATATAATCGTAGAACTTGGCTTATCTGTTCCTGAAACAGTTGAATGGTTTGAA
The DNA here is from genome assembly GCF_042197045.1 of Bartonella sp. AA74HLJMH. Lineage (NCBI taxonomy): Bacteria > Pseudomonadati > Pseudomonadota > Alphaproteobacteria > Hyphomicrobiales > Bartonellaceae > Bartonella > Bartonella sp. AA74HLJMH. The sequence goes on along the minus strand of NZ_JBHIRJ010000002.1, from coordinate 193,056 downwards.
ATGGTTAGGGTGTCAGTTCTGCATATGCTTGGCTCGCTATACAAAAAAATTATGATTTAGTGCAAGCTTTTAAACATAAATACCCTAAAGATATATCTTCTTTGTATATGTTCTTATCATCGTTAATGTGCCTTCTTAAAGCATGATAGGGGGTGCTATAAAATTGAGAGCTGTAAAATATATGGGGCTTGGAGGGGGTGAGAAGATGGTGTTCAATCGAAGTACTCTATCCTTATTTTTATGGGCTATGCCTGAAAGAGAGAGCTGGAGAGACAATTTATGAGCAAAGAGAACGGTGTTTTGAGGTTGCGATGTCTGCAAGAGCAGAACAGTGGTCGTGGTGATATTTACAAACAATAAATTTGATAAAATTTTACAATTTTGCCAAAAGCCGGTTTATTATAAAAGCTGTTGCTCATGTGCTCTCACAAAGTTATAAGAAGCCCAAAAGTGCTAAAAAAGTCTTTGCTCTTTTTCAATAATATGAATCTGCAAACAATATTCAAAAAGTGTTCGTGTGTTTGAAAGAGAATAAAAGGATATTCTTGCAATAGAGAGAAGCGTATTTGTGAATTACAATTTGTCATGATTTTCGGTAAACACTATTGTTTAGAGCGGTGAGAGAGGGCATGAAAAAATTTTCATATTCAGTTTTTTTAAAGAGTGTGGTCAGTCTTTAGGGTAGTGCTTGTGTCCCTAGAGCCTATCAAGTGAGCCGCGTAAGGGTTTCAGCAAGCGAGCACCATTATACTCTTTGCCAGCGTATACTCTTTTGTCAGCGCCCCAATGTTTTGACAGCCCTTAGAACGTAAAGGGGCAAGAGAGGTATTTTATTCCTTTCTTGTACCGTTTCACTTCACACGCCAACTCTGCTTGTGATGAGCAAGCCAAGAGATTTTGTTTGACTCACTATGAGGGTTTGACATGAGAAAATCCTATGGTATTCATGATCTTTCATGAAAAACAATGAATTATCCTTATAAATCAACGTGACAGTGCTGTTATGAAGAGAACTCCTTGCACATCTTAATAGCCCATAGAGATTTAACTGGGTGTTATTTTATATTCTGTACACAGAAGTGTCTTTATAAAAATACTCCATCTTGCGCAGAAAAAAGAACAGCCCGTTAAAAAAGAAAAACATCTCAATGCTTGCTTTTCTTTTTTCCATGAGAGATTTAAATTGATAAGCCTGTCTGAAAAAAGTGCTGTTTATGCCCTTAAAGATATTGCTCTTGTATCAAGATTACTTATTCGGGTGAAAATTGCAATTTTGCGAGGTAAGCATAAACGCCATTTTTTGCCACAAGTTCGGCATGGGTTCCTTCTTCCACAAGGGCGCCTTTATCCATAACAAGAATGCGATCTGCTTTTAAAATTGTTGCCAAACGATGTGCAATGACCAAGGTTGTGCGGTTTTGCATCAACCCTTCTAAGGCGTCTTGCACCAACTTTTCACTGTTTGCATCTAAAGCAGATGTTGCTTCATCAAGCAGCAACAGGGGTGCATTTCTTAAAATTGCCCGCGCAATACCAATGCGTTGTTTTTGTCCCCCAGAAAGCATGGTACCGCGTTCTCCTACTTGCGTATCCAAGCCATCTGGTAAAGCTTGAATAAATTCAAGTGCATTAGCCGCTTTAGCAGCAGCAAGGATTTCTTCTTCATGGGTATTTTCAGTTCCAAAAATAATATTATCACGCAATGTTCCATCAAAAATAGCAACATCTTGTGGAACATAGGAAATTGCACTGCGTAAATCTTGTAAAGAAAGGCGATTAATTTCTATGCCATCCAACCGAATTGTTCCATTTGTCGGATCATAAAAACGAAGGATCAAAGAAAAAATGCTGCTTTTTCCTGCTCCGGAAGCCCCAACAAAAGCAACCGTTTCGCCTGCTTTTACAGAAAATGAAAGCGAGCGTAAAACCTTCTCTTGTGGTCTAGAAGGATAGGTAAAATCAACCTGATCAAAAACAAGTTCACCTCGAACAGGTTGCTCTAATGATAAAGCATTTTTAGGAGCTACAATAGTAGGTTGTTCTTGTAACAATTCGGCAAGCCGTTCAGCAGCGCCTGCTGCTTGGATTAATTCTGCTCCCAGTTCCGATAATTGCGCAAAAGTAGAAGCTCCAAAAACCGCATAAAGGACAAATTGCCCTAATGTCCCTCCTGTCATCGTTCCATTCAAAACATCACGCGATCCAATCCATAAAACAGCAACCACACTGCTAAAAACCAAAAAAATTGCAAACCCCGTAAAAAAGGAGCGCAAGATTACAGAAGCACGTGCTGTTTGAAAAGCACGTTCTATCAATTGTGAAAAACGTATTGTAACGAGTTTTTCAGCGGTAAAAGCTTGCACAGTGCGAATAGCACTTACCTGCTCTGTAGCAACAGCATTGGCATCTGCGAGACGATCTTGCGCCGCGCGGGTACGAGAGCGAACTTTACGTCCAAAGACTACCAAGGGAATGGCCACAACAGGAATAGCCGCTAAAACCAACAAAGACAATTTAGCATTGGTGATCACCATCATCACGACGGCTCCGATCACGATAATCAGCTGACGCAATGCGGTAGAGGCGGTAGAGCCCACAGCTAATTTTATTTGTGTGGTATCTGTTAGAAGCCTTGAAACAATCTCTCCTGAATGTGATCGATCAAAAAAAGCAGGAGAAAGTTTCATAATATGGACAAACACATCACGCCGTAAATCGGCAACAATCCGTTCTCCTAAGGTGATAACACAGTAATAACGGGCTGCTGAAGCAAATGCGAGAAACAAGGCTAAGATAAACAAAATTCCAAAGTAAAAATTAATATGTCCATGGCTTGAAGTAGAAAACCCATGATCAAACATTTGGCGGATAGCCACAGGCAAAGCTAATGTGACAAGAGCAGCAACAGATAACGCTAGAAAAGCAAAGATAAACAACCAACGATAGCGCAAAAGATAAGGAACAAAAATTGCAAGCGAAGAGAATGAAGATTTTTTAGGGGAAGACTTTGTCGATTTTTCTGAACGAGAACGTAATGTCATAAAATTTTGCTCACTGTATTGGATTTGTAACACTTGATACAATGATGTATCTTGAACACTTGTTTTTTGATGCGTGCTCAGTTATAGGAATAAATACTTTAAATCAATGTATCAAAAAGACAAAGGAAGTGCACTTAAAAAAACAAGCAAGTGCTATTTCATTCTATAAACGCAAAAGGTTTGACGCATGAAAGCGAATATTCACCCCAACTATCACAAAATTACCGTTGTTATGACGGATGGAACCCAATATACGACGCGCTCTACTTGGGGAAAAGAAGGCGATACTCTTAATCTAGATATTGATCCAAGAACGCATCCGGCATGGACAGGTGGCTCCCAAACACTCGTAGATCGTGGTGGTCGTCTTTCTAAATTCAAAAATCGTTTTGGTAATATTGGCATGTAAAAGCCTCCTTTTTATGGGGTACAAGGGTTTTAAACAAAACGATTGCAAACGATGAGTTTTTGATCCTATCAAAGAGTGCACTTTAAATATTAATTCAAAAACGCATCCGACATAAACAGATGGGTCTATAAATCATTGTGGTTGCGTTTTTTAAATTCAAAAATCATTTTGAAATATACGCATAAATCCTTTCTTCCCTAGAGTATAAAGACTTGAAATAAAATAATTGCAAACTTTTCTTCTTTTTTGGAACTGAACATACCCATGGAGAGAAAATTTTTGCCGCTTCTAAAGCTGCCAATGCATTTGAATTTATTCAAGCTTTACAAAACGTCTTTGATACGCAAGTAGAAGAACGTGGTACTATGCTTTCTGGGGGCAAAAACAACGCATTGATATTGCACGGGCGATTTTAAGAAATGCACCCCTCTTGTTGCAAGCCGGCACCATCATTATATCTGCCAACTCGTGGATGTTGCTACAGCCCTTGGCATTTGAGATGATTTATTATAGGCATTTTAAGTCCTTTCTTAATAGTTTTTTTATTCACGCGGGCTCTCTCCGCTTGGTACGTGCAAAAGACATGGTTTTGATTGGTTCACCATGGAACATGGTTTGAAATGAGAGAATCCTACGGTATTCGGGATTCTCATTCAACATACAAGACAATGAATTATTATTATAAATCAAAATGTTGCCACTTGATGAAGCAAGATTTGCTTTAGATGCAAACAGTGAAAAGTTGGTGCAAGATACCTTAGAAGGATTGATACAAAATCCTAAATCCTGGTCATTGCACATCGTTTGGCAACAATTTTAAAAGCTAATCGTATTCTCGTGATGGATAAAGGCGCTTTTGTGGAAGAAGGAACACACAACTCATTATAAAAAATAATGTTTATGCGCATTTGGCTCAACTGCAATTTTCATCTGAGTAAGTGATCTTGATACAAGAGCAGTATCTTTAAGGGCATAAACAGTATTCTTTTCAGACAGGCTTATCAATTTGAAACTCTCATGGAAAAAAGAAAGGCAAGCATTGAGGTGTTTTTCTTTTTTAACGGGCTGTTCTTTTTTCTGCCTGACATTTTTATAAAGACACTTCTGTGTATAGAATGTAAAACGATGCCACGTTAATCTCTATGAATAATTAAGGGGAGAGCTCTCTTCATAACAGCACTGTCACGTTGATTTATAATGATAACTCATTGTTTTTCATGAAAGATCTTACATGGAATTTCTCGTTTCAAATTTGGTTATGTTGCATTAATCAAAACCATTTCTCTTGCATGCTGCAAGCAGAGAGAGCTCGCGTGAAGTAAAAATACTTAAAGAAAGAATAAGTCTTCTTCATGAAGTGTCTCAAGTTTTAGGGGCTATCACAACGGGGGGCGCTGGCATAAGAGTATGATGGTGCTGGGCTACTTAAAGAAGAACTGCTAAATAGGCAGAGAGGCGCTTTTTATTGATGTTATAAAACAGTGCGAACAAAGCACGCAGTTTGTTTTGTTGTTTGGTTGAGTTAAGGTTTTTATTACTTTGAAAATCAATATTTCATGGATCATGCATTTTGAGGGCTTATAAGGCTTTTCTTTAAAGTACATAAATCATTAAAACAGCATTATTAAATACAAATTGTTTTATTTCACCAATAAAAACATCTATATTTTGTGTATTGTTTTTATTAAAATAGAATATGTAGTGATTTTCAAATCAGATATACACATAATGATGCAATATCGAGAAGTCGATAAAAGAGCTGCGTTAAATGTTGGTGAGGATAGAAGAAAGCAAGAATGAGTGATCACGATACTTTCATAGTTATAGTAGGAATAGTTATAATAGGGAGCATAATCTATAGTCTTTGGTTAGCAAATTATCAGAAAAAGAAATTAAATGAACAACTTGAACAGTTTGAAAAATTACTGCAGCTAAAAGATCGAGAGTGCGCGATATACCAAAATATTATTGCACAATGGGAACAAAGGCTTGTTAAAAAAACTCAAAAAATATCGCCAAAATGGATTAAACAATGGGATGAAGAAGCAAAGCATTGGGAAAGAGATTTACTGGAGATAAAAAATCCTGAACATTGGCTATCTTCTGAATCGAGCGGACAATGGCCTTTGATGGTAAAAGATATTTGTATGCAAGGATATGGAGAAGCGTGGTTTTTGTATGAAAAGGCGCTGACAAAAGAACTGACTGATGAACATATCAAAAAAATAAATGCGTTCATAATCACTTTTAAGGAAACTTATCTAAAAGCAGTGCGATTGATGAGAAAGAATAGGATCACTTTGCAAAAGTTTGTAGATCCTCTTACGAAAAAAAAACGATATAAACATACAATGTTGTCGCTTCATTGGTGTTTATATATGGTTGATGATATGATTATGGCTGAATATGAACAGCAACTACAAGACAAGGCTTCAGGATACTATGAAGAGTTAAAGTCTTTGGAAATTTATTATGAAGATATACCTAAATATACAGAATATGAAACGCTAGAAGAGATACTGTCTTGTTGGTATCTTAGTCTGCCTAGAGATGCTAAATTACTATGCATTCGTAAAAGAGAGCTTCTAGCATTATTGTATGATATTTCCAGTGCTTATAAAGCGGCAAGAAAAACTTTTATTTACTATAAGCAGCTTATTGATACGGTAAAAGAAGGATATATTGCCTTTGATAAGGATTGTCGTTACTCTACGGTTAGAAATGACATTGATGTTTGTAGAGAGAAAGATAAAGAAAAGAAAAAGGGGTTGCGTATTTCTAAAGAGACTCCAACATATGAAAAAGCCTATAAATTAGGAGTCATAGAATGGATGAAGTGGTCAAGTAAGAAATGTGATAATCAATGGATCTTTTGGAAAATGCTTGTCAAAATAGGAAATTCAAAAGAAAAATTAAAAATCATTTTCGGTGATGAAAAGGTAAATGCACTGGAAGAGGCTATCAAAAAAGATCAAGAACAGTTCGTGAGCGAATTTCAAGAAGCAATTCTCGAGAACAAAAATGTGCATTTTTATAAATCCCATGCCTATTTGATACATACTTTAGAATAATGCTGAAAAGAAGGAGAAGCTGATAACAATTGTATGAATCGGTGAATTTACTGAAACCTCTGTTATCACACGCGGTGGTGAAACATATTGATAAGCAGTGAGAGTAATGTAGAGCAGCTCTTACCAAAAAGGAGAGAGTGGGCTCTTCTAGAGTCAATATTTTTGCGCGCAGTGTAAGAATGATCTCTCAAGAGAAGTAGGAGAGGCTTTTGCCTCAGGTTCGATAATTGCTTTTTGGGGCGTTTGGTTATGATGGGATTTGTGTTTATTGCCTTTTGCTGCTTGTTTGCAGGGGAATTTGAATAACAGAAACGTCAATAAGGTAAGCTATTGGGGATTGCTTTTGTGGGGGGTATAGCAAGTACATTTTTTGTTCGTGGTGATGTTTTTTGTCACTATCTAATCAGTTATTTCCTATCGTTTTCTGTAAAGAAAATTAAAAACTCTTTCTTCATGTGTTTGTTTAAGGTTCTAAGGGTTTTGTAAAAAACTGTAAGAATTAAATGCTTTTTTGAAGTTTTTTTTATAGTTTGATGCGAATGTGTTTATTGCAAGCAATGATGTGTTTTTGCGAAATATATCGCTGCCGCCTTCTTTATCGGTGACAAAACCACCGTTTTTGCGAACCATTAGTATGCTGGTAGTTTTATTAAAAATGTGCAGGTTATCTTCCCAAAAGCTATCGGTTTTTCCCGCGGTACCATAAGATAAACTCAAGAGCAGCGCTAAGACAGTGCAGTCCAGTAACTTCCATCATTATATTGCGTAATTCAATAAGATAGGCTCTATGATTTGGACGACCAAAATGAGGCATGCTTGTAGCAATGACACAATCTTCCAGTCTGCGTCGAGCAGAAACGCGACAGCGTCGGTTATTGAAAAAAGCACCATACCCGCGTTCTGCGGTGAAGAGTTCATCACTCACGGGATTGTAAATGACACCACCAACGATTTTTCCTTGGCTTTCTAAGGCAATGGAAACAGCAAAAAAAGGAATGCCATGGAGAAAATTTGTGGTGCCATCTCAAAGGGTCAACAATAAAACGGTGTTGTGAATCTTCTCCAGTGATTTCTTCTGACTCTTCCATCAGAAAACCAAATTTGAGGTGCGCTTTGCTTAATTCATTTAAAATAATTTTTTCCGCTTTGCGATCTGCTTGGCTGAGGTAATCTGCTGGATTTTTTTAGGCTTAAATGCCTTTTTTGAGGGTTTTTTCTAATTTTAGGCGAATGTGTTCATTGCCGGCAATGATATTTTTTTTGCGAAATATATTGTTGCCGCCTTCTTTATCGGTGACAAAACCACCGGCTTCACGAACCATCAGTATTCCAGCAGCCATATCCCAAATTTGCAGGTTATCTTCCCAAAAGCCATCGGTTCTTCCAGCAGCCACATAAGCTAAATCAAGAGCAGCAGCCCCAAAACGGCGAAGTCCGGCAACCTCTGCCATCACATTACGTAATTCAATAAGGTAGGTTCCATGATTTGGGCGACCAAAATGAGGCATTCCTGTGGCAATGACACAATCTTCTAGTCTGCGTCGAGCAGAAACGCGACAGCGGCGGTCATTGAAAAAAGCACCACACCCGCGTTCTGCGGTAAAGAGTTCATCACTCACGGGATTGTAAATGACACCACCAACGATTTTTCCTTGGCTTTCTAAGGCAATGGAAACAGCAAAAAAAGGAATGCCATGGAGAAAATTTGTGGTGCCATCTAAAGGGTCAACAATAAAACGGTGTTGTGAATCTTCTCCAATGATTTCTTCTGACTCTTCCATCAGAAAACCAAATTTGGGGCGCGCTTTGCTTAATTCATTGAAAATAATTTTTTCCGCTTTGCGATCTGCTTGGCTGACATAATCTGCTGGTCCTTTCAAAGACACTTGCAAATTTTGCACTTCACCGTAATCACGTACCAACGAGCGTCCTGCTTTCATTGCAGCTTGCACCATGACATTCATGACTGCAGAATGGGCCATTTTTTATTCCTTTATTTATCTTTTTCATTTGCACGACGCAAATAAATCAACTCATTGGTGTCTACAATGATACGTTCACCAGCATTCATAAAGGGGGGAACAAGAATACGAATTCCGTTTTCAAGAATGGCGGGTTTATAAGAGGAGGTAACCGTTTGTCCTTTGATGGCAGGATCGGCTTCCGCAATCGTGACAGCAACTTGATCAGGAAGTGAGATGCCAATAGGCTTTTCTTGATAAAGTTCAACTGTGACAGTCATCCCATCTTGGAGAAACGCAGCACGTTCACCAACAAAATCCTTTTGAAGTTCTAGTTGTTCATAAGATTCTGAATCCATAAAGACCAAAGCATCCCCTTGTTGATAAAGAAAGGTGAAATCTTTTTGTTCAAGGCGCACGCGTTCAACTGTCTCAGCAGCGCGAAATCGCTCATTAAGTTTTGTACCATCAATCAAATTTTTCATTTCAACTTGGTTAAATGCACCACCTTTTCCTGGTTTTACAGCGTTGCATTTAACAGCAACCCATAAGCTTCCTTGATGTTCGATCACATTACCAGGGCGAATTTCATTGCCATTAATTTTCATCGTTTCTATCCAATTCTATTCTTGCAAAAAGAACTTTCTTGTTGTCTTTATGGCGCTTTTCTTTGCTGCCTTTAACGGTCAAGCTCTTTTGTTATTTTCGGGCTAAAATCCCTTTGATTAACCTTGCTGCTCTCTCATGGTCCTGTGTGCTCTTTATGGGCTTTCTCCTGCTTTTTGCAAAGAGAAAAGCTTAAGTAAAAAAGGACCTTTATGTATTTTTGCTTTTCAGCTCTTTGCAAGACCATAAAAAGCGCTCAGACGCAAGCTTTTTAAAAATTTGCACAAAAATTTTTTAGAATTTTTGGGGAAATTTATCCCGTTGTGTCGTAAAATATCATCATTGATGGCAATGGTATAATTGATGGCAATGATATAAGTTCCCTAAAACCATGAGGTGTTTTTAATTAAGAATATGTGATGAATATGTGAATACGGAGTTTATTATGAGTGTCTCATGGGATAGAGCGTGGTGTATGTTGTCACAGGGTGTTCGTTTGTATTCTTATCAGAGATCAGCTGTAAAAAGGCTTTTTTATCGAGGTTAGAACTCTAAATCTTTTGAGCAGCAGGTATTTTTCTGTACTTGATGCGATTTCATCATGAGAGTACGGGGGCAGTTGTTTTGTTAAGATATCAGCATAGAAAAAGACAAGTGGAGCATTTAGGATATCAGAAATTTCTTTTAAACGCCCTGCGCTGACACGATTTAAGCCGTTTTCATATTTCTGGATTTGTTGGAAAGTGGCACCTAAATGTTAACCTAAAGTTGTTTGAGACATTTTTAGCATTTTTCGTCTCAAACGAATTTTTTTGCCAATGAATTTGCCACTGAAAATGTCGTTATAAGGATTTTACCAAGACCCTAGAAAATGCTACACGGGATATAGAAAACTCTTCAGCTGCTTCAATCACAGATAGTCCAAGTTTTGCATTTACATCTTCGCGTAACAATTCACTAGGGTGTGGGGCATTTTCATTATTTTTAGTATTTTTCTTTTCTGGCTAAAAATGAGGGTTTTTATTGAGATGCAAATCTCTTTGCCTTTCGCAAGAGCTTTTAAGTCTTTACGTGTAAAATATAGAGTATGTTTACATTAAATAGCGGGTTCATCTGGGCTGAGTACTTATATGAGCACGTAGTTCTCCGTTCACACTATACTGAAAAAGAGACACTATAGTGCTACTATTTAATTTTATTCTATACCTCAAATTCACACCCATGTTTTGTTGCTTTTGAGGTTGATCTGTATAGATCACATTATATCCATTCCGTCGCAACAGATTGATAAATAAAGGAGTAAAGTTGTCTGCTGTATTATTTTTCTTTATAAGAAGTGTGGTTGTAGCTGGTGGTAGAGGTCTCTTGATATCGCTAATAAATTTGTTAGCAACTAATTGTGCCTGACGCTTTGTAAGACTTTGATCAACATAATTTGATGAATAACTGCCTACAGATGCGCAACCTGCCACCAACACAACCGGTGACAGCAATAAATATTTTAACATCTTTAATTCCCCTTACTTATTGTTGCTCTTTATTTGCGAAGCTCCTCTTCCAGAAATAAGAGCAACTTTACGCATAGCACATTAACAACATATCGGTATCTAATCAATCGGTTAATTAATCAATGAATAATGGTTTCAGCTGTAAAGGCTGCTTGAAGTGCTTCTGGTGGCGTATATTTTAATAAACTGCTGCTTTTAGTGATTATGATAAAAAAGCAATTTTTTGCGTTTGCATGTTAAGATCATGTCCTCCATCTCTATTATAAAATGATGTGTTAAGTGTTATTCCAGATTGATCAAAAAAATTTTCAAGCATTGCTTTTTGAGGGCTATCTTTTTTAATACGTATGAATGCTTATTCTGTTTGCTGTAAAATACTGTCGTTTGAGGTGTGGTGCTATAAGACATAAAACTTTGCACATGTGATGTTTTTATGAGAGTGTGTGGTGAATATTTGAGGGGGAGCTTGTCCGGATAATTTTGTGAAATGAACCACATAAAATGGGAAGCTAAAAGAGTTCTGTTCTGAGAAGACGGATTGTTTCCCAACTGGATAGGGAAGGGGCTTCTGTCCTTTGAGGGGTGGGAGGCAAGTCAAGAATAGAGAGCCCTATGTCATGATGTTAAAAGCTTTCATTTTGATCAGAGAGTAATTGTAAAATGGCTCTTTGTTTTATCGAGGTTAGAACTCTAAATCTTTTTAAAAGTAGGTATTCCTCTGTACTTGATGCGATTTCATCATGAGAGTACGGGGGCTGTTGTTTTGTTAAGATATCTGCATAGAAAAAGACAAGTGGAACATTTAAGATATCGGCAATTTCTTTTAAACGCCCTGCGCTGACACGATTTAAGCCGTTTTCATATTTCTGGATTTGTTGGAAAGTAACACCTAAATGTTGACCTAATGTTTTTTGAGACATTTTTAGCATTTTTCGTCTCAAACGAATTTTTTTGCCAACGAAAATGTCATTATCAAGATTTTTGGCTCGCATTTTAAAGCCCCCGCCGGTTGCGAGCGCCCTCGCGTTGGTATTCCGGGAGCTTGAAAATACTGAGTTCTAGTCAGCCTTTTTGCTTTTAGTGCTTAAAGCACCTGGACATAGCAAAAACTCCCGGAATTCCGGGATACCCACAAAGTGGGTTCATCTTTACGCTAGAACTTAGGGTTTTCAAGGCCCCTTTTGGTCGTTGCGTATGCGACCAAAACATCTTTTAATTCATAAAGTAATTTCAGGAAATTTACAATAAAAATTAAAATAGCGTCTCTTAACGTGTCGTTTCTTAAAATGGAGGGGTGGCATGTTTTGCATTTAAGCAATAAAGTGTTCACAAGGGGGGCTTTGAATAGCGTACGCTATCGCGTGATGTTAGCTTGCATTCTCATCAGAGATCAGCTGTAAAAAGGCTTTCTTTTTTACCGTTGTTAGAACTCTAAATCTTTTGAGCAGCAGGTATTCTTCTGTACTTGATGCGATTTCATCATGAGGGTATGGGAGCTGTTGTTTTGCTGAGGTGTCCGCATAGAAAAAGACAAGTGGAACATTTAAGATATCGGCAATTTCTTTTAAACGCCCTGCGCTGACACGATTTAAGCCGTTTTCATATTTCTGGATTTGTTGGAAAGTAACACCTAAATGTTGACCTAATGTTTTTTGAGACATTTTTAGCATTTTTCGTCTCAAACGAATTTTTTTGCCAACGAAAATGTCATTATCAAGATTTTTGGCTCGCATTTTAAAGCCCCCTCCGAGTGCGAGCGCCCTCGCATTGGTATTCCGGGAGTTAAAAACACTGAGTCCGAATCAGCATTTTGCTTTTAGTGCTTAAAGCACCTGGACATAGCAAAATCTCCCGGAATTCCGGGATACCCACAGAGTGGGTTCATTTTTATGTATCGGACCTTAGGGTTTTTAATCCCCGTTGATCGTTGCGTATACGATCAAAAATACCTTTAAATATGTAAAGTAATTTCGGAGGCTTGGCAATAAAAAATAGTTTTTTTATAAGAGACGGCGTGTTTTTCGTCCAAGCAAAAAGAATGAAAAAATAGAGCTTGCGGAATTTTCGGGATAGTCTAGCTCTTTTGCTTATTGGATATTGTTTGTTAAGCAAATGATACCAGTGCGTTTTCTTTACCAATGAAAATGTCATTATCAAGATTTTTGGCTCGCATTTTAAAGCCCCCGCCGGTTGCGAGCGCCCTCGCGTTGGTATTCCGGGAGTCTAAAAACACTGACCTCGAATCAGCCTTTTTGCTTTTAGTGCTTAAAGCACCTGGACAGAGCAAAATCTCCCGGAATTTCTATAAATTTTATCTTTTTGAAGCAGAGAGGAGTATTTTAAAAAACAGGAAGGAGCTTTATTGCTTCTTTGTGCGCTTTTTCTAGTTGTGTCTTGTCCATGCCTTGGAGCATTATTTCAAGATCAGGAGCTTGCATTTTTGCTTCCTTTGCGAGCATATACCATGCCGCTGCCATTATTATATCGCCTTTTGTTCCTGTGCCATCTCGATAAAGCCTTGCAAGGGAAATCTGTGCTGGTGCAATCATGTTGACGGCATTTCTGTGAAGTAAATGAAAAGCACGCTGAAAATCTGTTTCTCCTCCACGCCCCTGTACAAGCCATTGTGCTAAATGAAGTTGAGCTTTTAAGTGGTTGTTTTGAGCTGCTACTTCCATGAGCTTGCGGGCATTGCGATCATCTTTTGGGCGTTTTAATGTGCCTAAGGAAAGAATTTTTGCAGCAGAAAAAGCCGCTTCAGCATCCCCAAGAGCAGCACCTTTTAAGTACCATTTTAAGGCTTGCTCTATTGCTTCATTTTCACGACTTTGGGAAGAAACACCGGGGAGAGCTTGTTTTTCCTGTGAGGCTTTATAAAGAAGCAGTTGTCCATAATAAAAATAGGCTTCCTTGACGCCTGCATTGACAGCTTTTTGAATGAACTGTTCGCCAAGTTTTTGATTTTGTTTTATAAAGTGACCATCAAACAACATAAGTCCATAGCGTAGTTGTGCTTGCGGTTCCCCCTGTTTTGCGGCGCGTTCAAACCATAAAGCAGCACGCGCACCGTCAATAGGGACAGCACATCCCTCCATATAAATTCTGGCAAGAAGAGTTTGTGCAAAAGGATCATTTTTTTCAGCACGTCGGAGTGCTTCACGAAAAGCTTTTAAATAATAACCTTGGATGTAATAGTCATAGGCTTGATCATAGTCTCCAGCTTTTAAGGGCTGAAAGGGTTCTTGAGTGTTTGAAGCTTCTTGAATCGTATTGAAAGAGCTTTCAGAATTTGAGATTTCTTCAGTGTTTCCCGCTGAACTTACAGCAGAACTTGCAAGCCCAATCACGCCTAAGATAAGCAGCTTCACGCTTCTCTTGATCATGGTGTTTTCTCCTCATTACCAATCAGAATTTTCACATTTTTTTTTCATCATTACAAGCCGTATAAGAATCTCATTTCTATATTACTTTTTATCTCTCAGTTTTTCGTCTTGGTTCAAGGTAGGGTTGGGTAAGTTAAAAAAGTAGCATAAATGTCGACGAGAGACAGACTGTTTAAAACAGTTCTGTTAAAAATAATACAGTCCTGTTAAAAATAATAATGATGAGAGGTTATCGTATGTAAAGATGCTTATCTTCTATTATATCAATGGCTTCTCCCCCTAAAATGAAAAAATGCTTACAATGGAGGTTGCTTTTTAAAATACGTATGAATGCTTATGAATAGCGCACGCTATCCGTGTGATGTTAGCTTGCATTCTCATCAGAGATCAGCTGTAAAAAGGCTTTCTTTTTTACCGTTGTTAGAACTCTAAATCTTTTGAGCAGCAGGTATTCCTCTGTGCTTGATGCGATTTCATCATGATGATACGGGGGCTGGTGTTTTGTAATGATATCCGCGTAAAAAAAGGCAATAGGAACATTCAAAATATCAGAAATTTCCATTAAACGCCCTGCGCTGACACGATTTAAGCCGTTTTCATATTTTTGAATTTGTTGGAAAGTGACACCTAAAGCGTGCCCTAAAGTTGTTTGAGACATTTTTAGCATTTTTCGTCTCAAACGAATTTTTTTGCCAATAAAAAGATCAATATTAAGATTTTGAGATTGCATTTTTCCCCGCCGGTTGCGAGCGCCCTCGCATGAGTATTCCGGGAGCTTGAAAATACTGAACTCAAATCAGCCTTTTTGCTTTTAGTGCTTAAAGCACCTGGACATAGCAAAAACTCCCGGAATTCCGGGATACCCACAAAGTGGGATAAATTCATGTTTGAGTTTTCGGGTTTTCAAGGCCCTATTGATCGTTGCGTATGCGACCAAAACATCTTCTAATTCATAAAGTAATTTTAGGAAATTTACAATAAAAATTAAAATAGTGTTTTTCTCGTGAGAGGTATTGCGTTTTTCATCAAATCAAATGGAGTTAGGAAATTTACGGCGGGCGTGTACTACGGTTAAAATCTCAGTTTATTTTGCAGCTACTCGATACAATATAAGATAATTTGGATGCGCTATGATTTCCCGCAATCTTAGCACTCTCTCACTTTGACAATATAGGTACAGATGCTCGGACAATGGTAGTATACAAGCTTCTTTTAAAATTGAAAAATCTCTCCCATTTTAATATGCAAGAAGTTGTTTCAAACCCTTCCTAGGTGTTGTGTATGCGATAAAAAACATTTGCTCAATGATAAAGTGATTATAGGGGGAATAAAGTGATTTTAGGAGATTGCAGTAAAAATGAAAAAAGTTTTTGTAACTTACAGCTTTTTAATGAGAGGCGGAGAGCCCCTCATTAAAGCAAAGCTTAGTTATTTTACTACTATGATTTTCACATCCTAATGACAATTAATGGTGCTTGATTTTACCGTAAGCGAGAGGATAATTCTTCCTGATATTCATATTGGCTTTTAAAACTAATATCAAAATTAAAACGATCTTTACAATTTTTCACAAAAGTCTCTCTTGCATGTACACAGCGTATAAAATTATCTCCTTTTTTTAATCCTAATATTGAGAAAGCTTCATTAAGCAAGTCGTCTCGTTGTTGCCACAAATCTTCTAAATTTTGTATAAGGCTTCCAGGATCAGCTACAGAGATTGAAGTTTCTAGGTGCTTTCGCAAGTTTTCTAAATTTTGTATAGGGCTTTCAGGACTTATGGGGAATGAAACCGCATTTTTTAATGTTCGCGCTACAATACCATGATTTTGAAATATATTATATGTCCTCTCTGCATATTTTTTAGCTATTAAAGATGGAATATCACTAGATATACCATTTCTAAGAATGACAATATTCTCTTTATTAATTATTTTTGAATAGCCATTCCCACTGCATTTGTATTCTGTTGGTTCTCCTTCTTGTAAGTGAGCTTCACATGGTAACAGTAAAAACCCCTGTGTTTCATCCTCAAAAAGACCTAACATGCCATGTTTAAAAAGACTTTTCTCTATATAGAAAGGTGAAAATACGTTTTTAAAATAGTTACATTTCCAATAAAATCTTGAAACAAATGAACTATAAATATAGTCAAAATCAATATTTTTTGTATTTTTCATTTTCTCCCCTTTTTAATTTAAAAACTGTATAATACATTTTTTATTGATAAAATTTGTTGAATAATAATTTATGAAACAATAACTCATGTAATTACTGTTAATTACATTTACAATATCCCTTAATTAAAAATTATTTATTTTTATATTAAGTAATCTATAACTACTACTATTATTATTATTATTATTATTAATTATTGTTATTGTTAGTAACTAAAATCTCTAATTTAATTTGAGACAGTGTACTGTTTTTTTGAAAGTGCTTTGGTTTTTCCCTTATTTTTATCATTTTAAGTATCATCAGGGGGTTGTCGTTCCCCAAAATCACTTCTTCTACAGCAATGAATTCATATGTGGTGTTTAAGATTTTATCAAAGAGTGCAAAATTGTTTCCTGCTTGAACTATGGCAGGGATTTTCGTAGCTTTTACTTATCGCTATGTTCACTGGGTATTGCATGAGTGAGTGTATGGGGTTTTATCAGCGGCTTATGTATGTCTCCTATATTACAAGGGGGTGTTTTCACATTTTTCTTGCATTGTTTTAAGCAGTATTAAGGGGTTGTCGTTCCCCAAAATGACTTCTTCTACAGCAATGAATTCACATCCAGTCTTTAAGACTTCATCAAAGGTTGAAAAATCGCTTCCTGCTTGGATAATGGCGGGGGTTTGCATAATTTCTGCCCACCATGTTGCTAACTGGAGATTGCGGGGGTGCGCTTGGGGTTTTTTATCAGCACCGAGTTTTCCAAAGAACAGGTAATCAACACCTGTTTCCGCTGCAAGCATAGCACTATGGCGATTGCGTAAATTGCCAAAGCCTATAATTTTTTGTTCCTTTTGCTGATTTTTGAAGCTTTCAAGAGCGTTAAGATCATCTTCTATGTGCAATCCATCAGCCTTTATGCGCCCAGCAATGCGGCTGTCATCAGCAATGAGAAGGGCTGCGTCATGATGTTGAATATCTTCTGCGTAAGTTTGCGCTTGTTGTTGTAAAAAAGAGCTATCATCTTTCAATTTTTCAGAATCATAGAGGATGACGCATGCAAAAGACTTTGTTTGTAAAATTTGCTGCAAAAATGTGTGTGGGGTGTTGCGCCGAACATCAAGTGTTAAAATCAACTGAGGGAAAAGAGGTGGATCAATTGGTTTATTTTTTTGTTGTGTCATGTCAAATCCCTGTTTCTTAGAAAAAATAACGCTTAAAAATTAAAGTTTCATTCTATTATGCTTATTTGCGATGAAAGTGACCACCATTTTCACGTAATTTAAAGGATTTGTGGGTGTGTGGAAGCCTGTTTATGAGAAATGAGAGTGTTTTTAAGCATAATATGTTACCTTTTCGCTGTGATACACGTATGGACGCTTTTCGTTCTTTTGCCTTTAAAAAACTTTTGCTTTTAAAAAAATAAACGCTTAAAATGAAACTTGACTCTTAAAAATTAAAATTTCATCCTGTTCATGCTTGTTGGCAATAAGGGTAAGCACCATTTTTATGGGACTTCAAGGGGGGTGTGACGTGTGGGAGTCCACTGATGAAATACCAAGGTATTCTTGAGCATAATACTCAACCTTTTCGCCGTGATACACGCATTGACGTTTTTCGTTCTTTGGCCTTATTGACGATTTTCATCAACCATATTCCCAGAACGATCTATGAGTCTTTTACTCATAGAAATTTCGGTTTTTCTGATTGTGCAGAAGTGTTTGTTTTGCTTTCAGGGATTGCTCTTGGGTTAAGCTTTCATGGACGATTACAGCAAAAATCCTTTGCTTTTATTATCCGAAAACTTTGGTACAGAGCTCTGCAGCTCTATGGGGCATATCTTTTTACGACTTTTGTCACCTTAAGTCTTTTTTTTGCTGCCTTTTTATTATGGCGAACAGAAAAACTTTTATCGATGAACAACGTGGGACTCTTTTTTAAAGAGCCTAGTATCGCATTTTTGAGTACCTTAAGCTTTGGGCATCAATTGGGATATAATAATATTCTTCCTCTTTATATCGTTTTGATGTTTTTTGCGCCTTTTATCCTTTATTTGAGTTGTAAGCAGACAAAATGGCTGCTTTTGGGCTCCTTTACACTGTATCTTATCTGCGGATTTTACAAAATTGCTCCTCCTTCTTATCCTTTAAAGGGAAAGTGGTTTTTAAATCCTTTGTCTTGGCAATTCTTATTTGTCATAGGATTGACCAGTACTTTAGCGCTTAAACAAGGAAAAAAAATCGCTTTTCAGTCTTTTTGGATTGTTTGTGCGGCAGCGTATCTCTTGTTGGCACTGTTATGGGTTCGCTTAAACTGGTGGGGCATTTTGGGGTGGCTTGGCTGGTCTTCCCCATTGGTGAACTTTAATAAAACCTTTTTAAGCTTGCCACGTTTACTCCATGTTCTTGCATTAGCCTTTCTCATTCTTTCTTTGCCGCGCATCAATAAATGGTTTTATGTCTCTCAGAAACATCCTTTAGCAATTTTAGGAAAACATAGTTTACCGGTCTTTGTAACGGGAACCATTTTTGCGATGTTTGGACAAATTATAAAAACAGTGATGACAGAAACGTTTTTTTCCGATACCCTCTTAATAATAACGGGTATTGCTTTGCAATTTGGAGTCGCTTATTATTGTGAAAAACGGCAATCTTGGCAGTGGTCATTTTCAAGGAAAATGATCCGTTTATAAAAAATATTCCTGTAGTGTTTGTTGGGCACGTTAACCTTAGTATAAAAAGTGCGTTGCGCAAAAAAATTAAAAGAGGTAGCAGTTTTAAAAAAAAGCGTTCTATACAGCAACAAAAGAAACTTTTTAATACTCTATTCGTTAAGGGGTGTGATTTTGTGCTGATACTTGGAGTATAAAAGCGTGAGTGTACATAAACGTCCATATGATGAACCTATTATCATGATTGAGCATAATGCTTTTGAAAATGCTTTTAATCGTCTCTATGAAGAAACAATGGCGCTGATTGAAGAAACCGCAGCGTATATTGACTCAGAAGGGAAATTAGTGGCACGCTCTCTTTCGGCAGAGGTTTCTGCAGTCTATGCGAAAGAGGCTATGTATTTAAGTACACGACTTATGCAAATCGCTTCTCAACTCCTTCTTCTTCGCGCAGAGCGTGAAGGGGAAATGTCATCAGAACAAATAAAAAAAGAAATTGTAAAAGTGTCACTTCATACACCGACATTGGAACTTGAAACCCCTCATTGGCATGAATTGCCAGAAATTTTTCGCCAATTTGTTTCTCATTCATTGCGTTTAGAAGCGCGGATAACCTATATGCGTGCTGGGTGGGAAACTGCGGCCTCCTGTGCTCTAGAAGATGATAATCCAGTGGGAAAACAAATCGAATTGCTCAAAACAGCCTTTGGGCGTTCTTAGAGGGACTCCCCTTGCTTTGTGCGAAGGAGAAATATCATCAGAACAAATAAAAAAAAGAAATTGTAAAAGTGTCACTTCATACACCGACATTGGAACTTGAAACCCCTCATTGGCATGAATTGCCAGAAACTTTCCGTCAATTTGTTCTCATTCATTACGTTTAGAAGCGTGCATTTTTTTCATTTAGAGATGCTGCTGTAGTTTAAGCGCTTTGGTCAATAAGCGGCGGCTTTATCTTGAACGATGATAATCTAGTGGGAAAATAAATTGAATTACTGAAAACAGCTTTTGGGCGTTCTGAGAAGAATAGCTCCTTGCTTCTTTCTTACGATATTTAGAGCAGTATACCCATTTTTTTTACAACCGAAATTTCACAATTAAAACTAATCTAGAGTGTTTTTTTCTGCCTAATTTCTATTTGGCGTAGAAATATCTTGAGCTTATAGCTTAGAGGGGGTGTATAAGTATTGATTTCGAATATGGCATGGGATGGAGTATGGTTGGTCTTATGGAAATCGACTTTGGTTGATTGCAGCTGGAACACTTTCTGTTGATCTATCGTGTGATTTTGTTTTGGCTCTGATAATGATCTGGCTTTAAGATAGAGTAGGGGCTTGTACATCAATTTATTTGTGCTCTATAATTTATGCCTATAAAGCTGCTGTAAAGTGTGTGTTAATGAGGATGATACACATTGTTGCAGTTTTGGGGCTTCTTTTGTTTTGAATGGAAGTTATTTTTCCTCGCGTAAAATAAAATATCCAAAATAAAGTGCCATATAATGAATGCCCCATGGGTTCCCTGTGCCCCCATGCAATGTCCCTCTCTACGCAATGTCATTGTGGTGTGATGAGTATACTCAAAAACACCTCTCAGTTCTTATTCACATTCGTTGAGCCTCTCTCATTTTTACGTTTGCAAAGGAAAAAGCCGGCACTATCATCATATTTTCCAGTTCTCAATGTTGCGACAAGCTCTTGGCACTTGAGACAATTCATTAGAGGCATTTTTAGTCCTTTCTTGTACAGTTTCACTCTATACGGCAATCCCACGTTTCATATGTAAGCGAATGGTTTTGATTGATTCAAGATAAACAGATTTGTAATGAGAAAATCTTAGGATATTCGGGATTCTTATGCAACATACAAAATAATTAATTATCTTTATAAATCAACGTGTTGCCTTGTTATGATAGCGTCATGCTATAATGTAAAAAGTTTTCGCAAAGTGTGTAGCATCCGTTTCATAGCCTCTTTATACTTATGAATGTGCAATCCAGCACTGATCTATTTTCTCGTTTGCGATGTTTAACCGTTATGGCATTGGATATGATATAGAAAGGGAATTTTTATGCTTTAGAGGGTGCTTGCTTGTGATGTGTGAATGGTTTTGATTGATTTCAGTTATGCTTCATAAAGTGTATTCCATAAAGATGCTGTTCGTTGTGTGTTATAATTGTATAAATTTGGGGGATATGATTATCTTTTTACTGGTTTTGTCTTGGGTTGCTGGTTTCTTTGTGGTCTTGTCTTTATTCACATCTTTATTCACAGGGGGGAAAAGTGTATAGACTGTAGTTTATGGCAGAGACGATTCGTATTATAGGCATTGATCCCGGATTACGGCGTACAGGGTGGGGCGTTATCGATGTTGCGGGTAATCGTCTTCAGTTTATTGCAGCAGGGACGGTTTCTTCTGATGTACAGTGTGAGCTGGCTTCCAGACTATGTCAGATCCACAAAGGTCTTTCAGAGGTTGTGCATCAATTTATGCCCCATGAAGCTGCTGTAGAACATGTGTTTGTCAACAAAGATGCTACAGCAACTTTAAAACTTGGGCAAGCGCGTGCAATTGCACTGCTGGTTCCTGCGCAAGCAAATCTTCCTGTTTTTGAATATGCGCCCAACAAAGTGAAAAAATCAGTTATTGGGGTTGGACATGGGGCTAAAGAACAAATCCATATGATGGTCAAAGTTCTTCTCCCACGGGCTGAATTTGATAGCAGTGATGCGGCTGATGCTCTTGCTCTTGCTCTTTGTCATAGTATGCATCGTAACAGTATTGACCGATCTTATCAGGCAAGGATGGCGATATGAGTGGGGTGGAAGCATGATTGGCAAATTAAAGGGCACTCTTGAACATATCTTTGATGATCATATCCTTCTTGATGTTCACGGTGTGGGGTATGTTGTTTTTGTGTCAAATCGGCTGCGTCCTTCTTTACCCTCTGTTGGGGAGGCGTTAAGCCTTTTTATTGAAACGCATGTTCGGGAAGACGCAATCCGCCTTTTTGGTTTTGCTACAAGAGCTGAACAGGAGTGGTTTTGTCTTCTACAAAATGTTCCTGGAGTAGGGGCAAAGGTTGCTTTGGCAATCTTGGGTACTTTATCGCCAGATGAACTTGCACAGGCTATTGCTTTAAACGATGTTGCGATGATTAGTCGAGCGCCAGGCGTTGGTAAAAAAGTCAGTGAAAGAATTGTGGGTGAACTGAAAAGTAAAACACTCCCCTTTGAACAAGCTGTCAAGACTGTTTCGGTTTCTCAGCGTGAGATGACCAATCAACCTGCGCATGATGCGCTTTCCGCGTTGATGAAGCTAGGGTTTGAACGGGAGCATGCATCTCGTGCTCTTGCTCTTGCGATGAATGCTCTTGAGGGGGAAACTGTTTCTTCTGCCCTGCTGATCCGCCATAGTCTCAAATTGCTTTCTTCTCCTACTTAAAATCAAGGTAACAATGCATAAAGATGAAGATAAACGCCTTCTGGGTTCCGCCCCCCTTCCTAACGATCCAGATCGTTCCTTGAGGCCACAAGTTCTCGATGACTTTATTGGTCAAGAAGCGGCGCGGGCTAATTTAAAAATATTTATTGAAGCAGCAAAAACGCGGCAAGAAGCGCTGGATCACGTTTTGTTTGTAGGGCCACCGGGGTTGGGAAAAACAACGCTTTCACAGATTATGGCAAAAGAATTAGGCGTTAATTTTCGCTCTACTTCAGGGCCGGTCATCGCTAAAGCAGGAGATTTAGCCGCTCTCTTGACCAATCTTGAAGAACGTGATGTCTTGTTTATTGATGAAATTCATCGCTTAAATCCGGCGATTGAGGAAATTCTTTATCCAGCCATGGAAGATTATCAACTTGATTTGATCATTGGGGAGGGGCCGGCCGCACGCTCGGTGAAAATTGATCTGGCTAAATTTACTTTGGTGGCAGCAACCACACGTTTGGGGCTTTTAACCACACCTCTACGAGACCGTTTTGGCATCCCAATTCGTCTCAATTTTTATACGATAGAAGAATTGGAATATATTGTGCAGCGTAATGCACGACTTTTTGCCGTTAAGATCAGTGATGATGGTGCTCATGAAATTGCACGCCGAGCACGCGGGACGCCTCGTATTGCCGGACGGCTTTTACGGCGCGTTTGTGATTTTGCTCTGGTTAAACAGGCAAAACAAATTGACCAAAAAATCGCCGATGAAGCCCTTTCGCGCCTTGAGGTTGATCATCTTGGGCTTGATCCGCTTGACCGCCGCTACTTGCTCCTGATTGCGGAAACTTTTTTAGGGGGACCGGTGGGGATTGAAACGATTGCTGCTGCTTTATCAGAACCACGCGATGCCATTGAAGATATTGTTGAACCGTATTTGCTCCAACAAGGTTTTATTCAAAGAACCGCTCGTGGACGCATTCTAACTGAAAAGGCTTGGAGCCATTTAGGGCTTTCTGCTCCAGCCTCTACAACGTCTATACAAAGGCGTTCTCAACTTTCTGATGCTCAAGACAATTCATCACTTCAGACGTCTTTATGGGATGGGGAAGATGATTAAGACATTCTCTTTATTAAAAGAAACTATGTGAATATTTTATAGCAAGGTCATAAAATACAAGAGACGTGCCTTCTTTTAGCATATTCTGGCTAAAAAGGTTTGGCACTATTAAAGATTTTTTGCTTTTCACAACTTCAACACAAAAATGTGTTCAATCTTTTGATTGATAGATAATTTGCTATATTAGATGATTTTATGGGATATGAAGTCGATGACAGAAATAACACCTTTTAAGAGCAATCATACAAACGCTTTTCATAATTTTCAGGTCCGCGTTTATGTTGCGGATACAGATTTTTCCGGTGTAGTTTATCATGCGCGTTATCTTGAGTTTTTTGAACGAGGACGTTCAGAGTTTTTACGGGATACCGGTTTTAATAATAAGATGTTAGCAGCAGGGGGTGAGGGGGAAAAACTATTTTTTGTTGTTCGTCATATGGAAATTAATTTTTCAAGACCCGCTAAAATTGATCATCTTTTAGTCGTTAAAACACGTGTTACTCATATCCAAGGGGCCCGCTTTTTTATGGAGCAATCTATTTTGCATGAGATGACTACGTTGGTAACAGCCAAAGTTGAAATTGCTCTGATTAATGAGGAGGCTAAACCGCGACGTTTACCCAAAGAACTTTTTGCAAAAATGCTTGGTTAAAAGTGTTATTCATTGAATTAGCAGTTTCAGGAGAGATCAGCAGATATAAAGTAATCTACAATCTAAGACTATACATTTATCATAGCCTAGATGTTTTCTAACAAGGTTACACGATACAGCAAAAGAAAGCACCTCTGCTACAATAACTACAATAAATTGAAGATGATATCCCACAAAATTAAACACACCTCATCCATGTTATGATTCAAAAACAATGTCATATCATCCATTTTCTTCTATAAACTCAAGATATTTTCTTTCTTTTGAAGAAAGGTTTGTTGGCATCGGAAAGCAGCGAAAAAGTACAAAAAAAGAAATAAAAATGGATTAAGATTTATTTTTATAAAAATGCACATACCCAGCGCAATATTGCAATAAAGTGATAATAAGCCATTAGGTCGAAAATTGTCTCAAAATACTTAAAGGTTTTTTTTAAGCAATTTGATTTGTTTTTTTACTGGACTGTCATTTGGCATCACAAGAGCACGTGTTTCATCCATTTCTATCTATAATGCATCACTTTATGTGCGCTTCTAAGCGTAGTAAATGAGTGAGAGATCAATGTATACAAAGCAGAAATGCATTCTTGATTTAAAGTTTCAAAAGCATATTATTCTATATAATATATTGACTTAGAAAGATAAATTATCACTTCTCACGGGTACAAACCCTAATAGAGGAATAAAATACTTTGCATTTCAAATCTGTTCATGTTGAAACAATTAAAATCATTTGCTTATACATCATAAGAGAGCAATATAAATCATTGAAAAAATTGTAAAAATGTTCCTTATGTATCATTCTCAATGCAATAACGATCAAATATCGCAAGTGAGCAAAGAGAGCGAAGAAGCTGGTTTTCATGAAGTAAAGACGTGAAAAGACTTTTTTCATGTCACAGAAGCTTTTACGTTATACCATAGTGCCAGAGAGATGATAGGCATTGAAAGAGGCAAATTCACAACACAATGAGATTACATGAGACTTACACTAGATTATATAGGACTTATAATAGGGGTGCATGGGGGAGGCGCATTGTTGTGAGGTGTTGGTAGGGTGGTTTAGTGTCGTTTTTTGTGCCCGATGGTGTACCCCGTATTCAATTCGATGGAAAATGAGAGAAATAATAGCCTGAGGCAAAGCGTCATCTTTTATGATGATAACATATTTATTTACAATGATAATTCATTGCGTTGTCACTTTCAGATAATTCTGAAACTTGTAAAATTTTTTCTTTTCAAGCTCTATTGCTGCGAATTAATCAAAAACATTTTCTTACATGTCACAAGCGGAGTTGATGAGTGGGTACAAAAACACTTAAGAAAGGAATAAAATGCTTCTTATGAATCTTTTCAAGTGCTAAGACTTATCGCTGTATTTTAAGCTTAAAACGCGTATGATGATTTAGCGTTCTTTTCATAAGCGTAAAGATGGTGGTGCATAATGGATTTTATATCATGCATTTTTATGTCTTTTATTTTTATAGCATTTATGGAGAAATCCTTATCGTTATATTTTTCATAAATGCTGTTGTGAAATGAGGGGGGTGTGCATTGAGGGATGTCTCTCGTCATCACTTTTTAAGGAAATTTAAGAAACAAGTCTTGTTTTAGCGCATGGATTTATGTGAAACTAAAGTCTTTACTTAAATTTAGAAACTATAAAATAATCTGTTTTATAAAACTTTTAAAAATACACCTTTCATTTAGAGGGATAAAAATTATGCCGCATGGTGAACTAACAAATCCGGAAACAATTGGAATGTTGCATTTGTTTATGCAAGCGAGTTGGATCGTGAAAGGTGTTATGATTGGGTTGCTGCTCGCTTCCATCTGGAGTTGGGCAATTATTTTTGATAAAATTTTTACGTATCGGAGAATACGGCGTGAAATAAAGCAGTTTGAACGTACATTTTGGTCTGGCAAAGCGCTAGAAGATCTTTATGCATCATGCAAAAGTCAACGTACCAATAGTATATCCGCAGTTTTTATGGCAGCAATGGTTGAATGGAAAAAATCTCTTGAAAAAGGGACCCATACATCGAAAAGTTTGCAGAGCAGAATTGATAAGGCTATGGATTTGACGCTGGGACGTGAAAGTGAAAAAATAGAATCAAAATTAAGTTTTCTTGCGACACTGGGATCTGCGGGACCTTTTATCGGACTTTTTGGAACAGTTATTGGTATTATGGAGTCTTTTCTTTCTATTTCAGCTTCTCAAAATACATCACTTGCCATTGTCGCGCCAGGGATTGCAGAAGCGCTTTTGGCAACCGCGATTGGTTTGTTTGCAGCAATTCCAGCTGTTATTGCTTATAACAAGTTGACCCATGAAAGTGCGCGCATCATTGCACAAATAGAAAATTTTGCCGATGAATTTTCAACAATTGTATCGCGGCGTATTGATGAAACACGCACAGCACCTTCCTCTTTATAAAAAGGATCTTATCCCATGGGCGTTTCTGTTGCTTCTTCTTCTCGCAAAAATACACGTAGGCGGCATCATTCACGAAGCCAACTGATGAGTGAAATCAATGTTACTCCTTTTGTGGATGTCATGCTGGTCTTGTTGATTATTTTTATGGTCTCTGCCCCCCTTTTAGTGAACGGTGTTCCTCTAGATTTGCCTCGTAGTCAAGCGGGTCCCGTACGAGCTCAAAAAACACCTCTTACGGTTTCACTTGACGCGCAAGGGCGCTTTGCCATTAATCAAGATTATTATGAAACGTCACAGGCCCTGATTGCACACCTTAAAACTCTTCTGGAAGCAGATGCTACACAAAAAGATCAACGAGTTTTTGTGCGGGTTGCTAAAACTGTTGAATATCAGCAAGTATTAAAACTGCTGGCGGATATTCAAAAAGCGGGGTTTTCTCAAGTTGCGTTAGCAAGTTTAGCACAATAAATAATAAGTAATAAAATTGTGCATAACCGGTTGTTTTTAAGATGTTTTTAAAAGAGCATAGAGTGATTAAAAATGAAAAAATGTAAGGCATAAGTAAGGCATAAAGAATGAACAAAGACTCCTATCATAGTATGAAACGAGGCTTGGCTTTATCCCTTGTGGTCCATGTCATTTTTCTCAGTTGGGGAGCTATTCAGTTTACAAGCTCTGTCTCTTTACCACAACCGTTGGAAGCAATTCCCATCACTCTTGCTCCTTTGGTGGACGAGTTTTCTTCTCAACAAGGAGCCGTGAAGGCTCCTATACGTGCAATCCCTGCCGTCAAACCAACTATGCAACCACAAGAGAAAGAAGATGCACGCCATATTGGAGAGGGACAAATAGATAGTCTTGCACCATTTCAATCAAAGGAAAAGCCGCGTCCCGTTGAAACAGCATCGCCACCATCAAGCGAGAACACATCAGAAACATTTGCACCAGAACTTACAAAACCAGAATTATTAGAAGCAAAAACAGAGGATGCACCCAAGGTTGCACCTGAGATGCCTTTGGAGGCACTGGAGGATGCACCCAAGGTTGCACCTGAGATGCCTTTGGAGGCACCACCGGAGGATGCGCCCAAGGTTGCGCCTGAGACGCCTTTGGAGGCACTGGAGGATGCACCCAAGGTTGCGCCTGAGATGCCTTTGGAGGCACTGGAGGATGCACCCAAGGTTGCACCTGAGATGCCTTTGGAAGCACCACCGGAGGGTGCGCCCAAGGCTGCACCTGAGATGCCTTTGGAGGCACTACCGGAGGATGCGCCCAAGGCTGCACCTGAGATGCCTTTGGAGGCACTACCGGAGGATGCGCCCAAGGCTGCACCTGAGACGCCTTTGGAGGTGCCGGAAGATGCCTCTAAGGATGCGCTCAAGCCTGCTCACAAAAATGAAGAAATGATATCGCCAAAAGAATTGGCTCCAACGGTCCCAAAAGTACCAGCAGAGCAGATTGTTCATCAAGCGTCCAAAATTGTACTTCCAGAAAAATCTCTTCTTCCACAGTTTAAACCAAAGTTTGACGGAGAATTTCCAAAGAAGAATGAGGCTGCATTGAATCAAAAGACGCCAAAGCTTAACAAGAAAAACCAAGAGAAACAGACCATTGAAGATATTTTAGCTCTGGAGGAAAATAATTTGCTCAATCGTGCGCGGTCACAAGGAGGGGGAGCAAAACGTTCTCATACACCAGAAGCTTTGGGTGCAAGAAAAAATATTAATGATACCACAAAAATGGCACAAACATTGGTCAATATTGCGGGGGGATGTATTCAACAGAAGCTTAAACTTGTGGCGCTTGGCGGCGATTTAAAAAATCGTCCGGTCGTGCGGTTGCGATTTTATTTAGACCGTGAAGGGATGGTTGTGGGCGATCCTATCATTGATCCCATAAGCGGCCTTGAGAGTCAACAAGCTATTATGATAAGGCAGGTGTATGCTGCTGTCTTTTCATGCCAACCTTATGCAGATCTCCCACGTGATCAATATGATCTATGGGGGCAAGGTTTTGACTTTAATGTTGATCCCCTCCAAGAAATAAGATGATAAACGAGAAAAAAGCGCTTAACGAAAGGACACATTCCATGATGACTATAACGAGACATAAAGTTTTTGCTTGGTTTATTGTCACTTGTGGGGTGTGGCTTTCAAGTATTTCATCGGGTTATGCGCAATTGAAAGGAACTATTTCGAGCGCTGATTTTAATCCCATTCCCATTGCAATTACAGACTTTATTTCCAATGATTCGATTGGGTTGAAAATATCTGCTGTGGTGACAGCTGACCTTGAACGGTCGGGGCTTTTTTTACCGCTTGATAAAGCAAATTTTTTGGAAAACATTTCTAATCCTAATAAACAACCACATTTTGCTTCTTGGCAGAAAATAAAAGCGCAAGGTTTAGTTACTGGGCAAGTCATGAGAGAAATCGATGGACGTTTGAGGGTCGATTTTCGTTTATGGGATGTGTTTGGACAAAGACAATTGAAAGGACGGCGTTTTTATACCGCGACAGAACGTTGGCGGCGTGTGGCACATATGATCGCAGATGAGATCTATAGTGAGATGACAGGAGAAAGTGGTTATTTTGATACAAGGATTGTTTTTATCGATGAAACAGGGCCTCAAAATGCACGCATTAAACGTTTAGCAATGATGGATCAAGATGGAGCAAATTTGATTTATATGTCTGATGGAAGTGAATTGGTGCTTACACCGCGGTTTTCCCCAAAAAGACAAGAATTGACCTATATGGCTTACGAGGACAATCAAGTACCTCATGTTTATCTCCAACAAATTGAAATGGGGCAAAGAGAGTTGATCGGAACGTTTAATAACATGACAATTGCTCCGCGTTTTTCTTCTGATGGACAAAAAGTTATTATGAGTTTGTTACAAAATGATGGGAGTGCCAATCTTTACACTATGGATTTACGAACCCGTACGATGACGCGACTTACAACAACTTCTGCTATTGATACTTCTGCTTCTTATTCACCGGATGGAAAACAAATTGTCTTTTCTTCAGATCGTAGTGGAAAGCCGCAAATCTATAAAATGAATGCGGATGGGAGTGATATTCAGCGTATTTCTTCAAACGATGGGAGTTATTCAACACCTATTTGGTCTCCACGGGGTGACTATATCGCCTTTACAAAACAATTAAGCGGACAATTTTCTATCGGTGTTATGCGCCCTGATGGACAAGGAGAACGAATTTTAACCACGGGGTTTCACAATGAAGGACCAACGTGGGCCCCCAATGGTCGTGTACTGATGTTCTTTCGCAAAAATCCCGGTATGGGACCAAAAATTTATACGATTGATATTACGGGTCGCAATGAACGACAACTCCCTACCCCCAATGATGCTTCAGATCCAGCATGGTCGCCTTTGCTCAATGTACAGTAAAACAAAATGCTTAAAAACAGAATATAGAAGGAATATAGTCTACACAGTCTCAAGTTTAAACAATCTCAATTGTCTTTAATTATTTAAAAGAAGGAATTGATTATAGTGGGTATGGGGAGTTATGTAGATTTCATCTATCATCTACGGTTGTTGATCGATAATGGAATTTCCTTGGGGGAAAATGCTTAAAAAAATTCAAAACAAGACCTTGAAAAAATAGAGTCGAAAATTCTGAGGTCTTTAGATTTCAACTTTTTATTTAAAGTGTCGCTATATATATTTTTTTTTAAACTTCCTCTTCGATTTTGTTTGTGAAGAGTCCTCTTGTCAGGGGGGGGCTGTTGCTCTCTGATGTGTTTTATTCAAGTACGCGGTTGTTTTAGGTTTGAATATTGATTGATCAGTAAGAGCAAAAGGACAGATTTTTAAGATAAATGACGTTATTTTAGAAATATACGATGCCATAAAGTCAAAAATTTATCCGCAACGGATTAGAGAGATGTACCGGCTTTTTGTACAATACTTTGCTAAACAATCAGCTCTGGCTTTCCATTTGCTTATTTTTATTCTGTGATGTTGTAAAAACACTGCTCTTTGAGGTGTGGGGATATAGGGCGTATAAATCTCCTTGATATATTCTAAGTGTTTTTTAAGTGCGTAGCGAATATTTAGGGGAGTGCATGTTTGTTGAGCCTTAAGTTTCAAGTGAATTTTATGAGTGATTCGTCATAGGAATACGTCAAGAAACCCCTAATTGTTTAGAGGCTAGATCATTTCATTACTTGAGAGCGGAGAGAGAAGGTTAATCTTAAAGAACAAAAAGATCAAATAGAGAGGGGATATAGGGATAATCTTTGGGGCATGTAAGAAAGGCGTAAGGCTACAGAGTTTTGTATGCTTTCTTTTTGGGATTATGTTTTCTGCGATTGATTGTGGTTTTTTATTGCATCAATGACTTACCCCGCTATTGACGCGGGGCTTTTATATGTGCGGATAAAGAGGAGGGGTGACAGATGCTTTTGAAGCCCTCATGCATGAAGAGAGGGCTTATGCAAATGATGGCAATTATACAGATAATTTTGCCAAAATCTCATCACTGACATCAAAATTTGCATAAACATTTTGCACATCATCATCTTCTTCTAATGTTGAAATTAGTCGTAAAACGGACAAAGCTTTTTCTTCATCTATTGGTGCAAGGGTGGTGGCTTTCCAAATCGTTTTAATCGATTCTGCTTCACCAAGTTTTGCTTCAAGTGTTTTGGAAACTTCACCAATATCTTCAAATGCGCAGGTAATATGATGTCCGGTTTCTTCTGATTGCACATCTTCGGCACCGGCTTCAATTGCTGCATCCATGATGTTATCGGCTGTCCCTGCTTCTGGCTTATAGATTATTTCACCAATCCGATTAAACATGAAACTGACCGATCCTGTTTCCCCTAAGGCTCCTCCTGATTTTGTGAAGGCGGCGCGCACATTTGAAGCGGTGCGGTTGCGGTTATCAGTTAAAGCTTCAACAATGACGGCAACGCCACCTGGTCCATAGCCCTCATAGCGTACTTCATCATAATTTTCGACATCGGCGCCTGACGCTTTTTTAATCGCGCGTTCAATATTATCTTTCGGCATCGATTGTGCTTTGGCATTTTGAACAGCCAGCCTTAAACGTGGATTCATGGCTGGATCAGGAGCACCTTGTTTTGCTGCTACGGTAATTTCGCGCGCAAGCTTAGAAAATATTTTCGAGCGCATTGCATCTTGACGCCCTTTACGGTGCATAATATTTTTAAATTGTGAATGGCCTGCCATAGTTTTCCTTCCTATTTGAGGGCTTTCTTTCCAGTTGGATACTCTTTAGAATTTAAGACGATAAAGCACGCATCCCACCAGAATAAATGTGCCACAGCATGAGGTGAAATAATCGAATAAACCCTTTATAAGAAAATTCATCTTAAAGGTAAAGACACCTTAGTTGAGGATCATTACAAGAGAGATCTCTTGTCGTTGAGCAAAAATAACGCTATAACAGAATGTAATCTCATAGCAAAATGGTTTATTCCATGCCGCGCTTTGTTTTAGGAGTGGTTGGAGAGACCTAAACATATAAAAAAGTTCCAGTGCTCTTGAGTGGGCGGTAACCTGCCTCATAGAAGAGGCGCAGAAGAGGATTTATAAAAATGGCAACGCAACTTTTGATGCCCAAAGCAACAGCTGTTTGGTTGGTTGATAATACAGCTCTTTCTTTTGATCAGATTGCAGAATTTTGTAAATTGCATGTCTTGGAAGTAAAAGCTATTGCCGATGGTGATGCGGCTTATGGTATTAAAGGTTTAGATCCGATTAGTTCTGGGCAATTGACGCGCAGTGAAATTGCACGGGTGGAGGCTGATCAAAACGCACGATTGAAAATTTCTCAATCGAGGGTGCATATTCCTGAAAAAAAACGTAAAGGGGCGCGCTATATCCCTCTTTCTCGACGCCAAGATCGTCCCAATGGTATCCTATGGTTGGTTACGAACCATCCCGAGTTGAAAGATGCGCAAATTGCACGGTTGATTGGGACAACAAAAGCGACAATTGAACAAATCCGCCTTAGAACCCATTGGAATAGTGCAAATTTGGTTCCTCTTGATCCTGTAGGGCTTGGTTTGTGTTCGCAAATCGATTTAGATTTTGAGCTCCAGCGTGCGGCGAAAAATCGTCCTGTTGCAGCAGAAGAAGATAGGTCGTTGCTTCCCGCTTCTGTGACGGAAAACGCTGCTCTAGAGGAAAATGAGAGCGAAGAAAATCTGCATAAGACTTTTGACGCTGATAAAGTTTTTGCAAAGCTGAACGCGCTGCAAAAAAATCGTCAAGATCAAGATCAAGATGATGCATAAAAAGCCATGACGCATAAGGGAAACATTTCTTATGGAAATGTTAGAGGAATGGCCAAAGAGAAGAAAAATTGGCAGAGACTTAAAAGTAAAAATGAGGACGAAAAAAACAGAAAAAATTTCGTCTTCATTAGGAATTAACGGTTATTCTTAAAAATATTTTTAAGAATTGACCCTTCTTTACCAAATTCAAGGAGAAACGGACTATGCGCTCTACCAAAAAAACCATCTCTCATTCCTTAGCTATCCTCTTTCTTTTCTCACTATGCTTGGGTGGGTGTGGCAAAAAAAATGTTGGTGCACTTAACGGTATGAATGGCGCCTATATGAATGATGCTGGTTTGAATCAGATGTCACCAGGTTCAGGACAAGAATTTACGGTTAATGTG
The DNA here is from genome assembly GCF_042197045.1 of Bartonella sp. AA74HLJMH. Classification (NCBI taxonomy): domain Bacteria; kingdom Pseudomonadati; phylum Pseudomonadota; class Alphaproteobacteria; order Hyphomicrobiales; family Bartonellaceae; genus Bartonella; species Bartonella sp. AA74HLJMH. The sequence continues at coordinate 159,925 of NZ_JBHIRJ010000002.1, read as the reverse complement.
GGTGATCGCGTGTTTTTTGGTCTCGATTCTTCTTCACTTGATGCTGATGCTGAACGTATTTTAACGCGCCAAGCAGAATGGTTGCTTCATTATCCTTATTATTCTATTATGATCGAAGGTCATGCTGATGAGAGGGGAACACGTGAATATAACTTGGCACTTGGACAGCGCCGTGCTGTTGCTGTGCGAAACTATTTGGTGTCTCTTGGTGTGTCTGCACAACGGATTCAAACAATTTCTTACGGAAAAGAAAGACCTGTAGCAGTATGTGATGATATTTCCTGTTGGAATCAAAATCGACGTGCTGTGACAACGTTGAGTGACATGAATAATCATTAAAAAGAAGATTGTTTGTTTCAACTATTCAATAAGCTCTTAAGGGGAAAAAAGAATGTATCGTAAAATCAATTGGAAAACACTCTTTTATATGGGGGTTTTCATAGCTTGTTCTACTTCACTTGTTCAAAGTGCGGCACGAAAGGCTTCCGAATATCCTGCACATGATACGGATAAAGTTGATGCAGTTGATAAGGCAACTGATGACGTGAAGAAAGCACCTGAAGCAGCCGATAAAGCAGCATCTGATGCGGCGGAAAAAGCCACTGATGCAGTTGATAAGGCAACTGATGACGTGAAGAAAGCGCCTGAAGCAGCCGATAAAGCAGCATCTGATGTGATAGAAAAAGCCACTGACGCTGTTAATAAGGCTGTTGATGCTGTGAAGGAAGCACCTGAAGCAGCTGATAAAGCAGCATCTAGCGCGGTGGAAAAAGCCACTGATGCAGTTGATAAGGCAACTGATGACGTGAAGAAAGCACCTGAAGCAGCCGATAAAGCAGCATCTGATGTGATAGAAAAAGCCACTGACGCTGTTAATAAGGCTGTTGATGCTGTGAAGGAAGCACCTGAAGCAGCTGATAAAGCAGCATCTGATGTGATAGAAAAAGCCACTGACGCTGTTAATAAGGCTGTTGATGCTGTGAAGGAAGCACCTGAAGCAGCTGATAAAGCAGCATCTGATGTGATAGAAAAAGCCACTGACGCTGTTAATAAGGCTGTTGATGCTGTGAAGGAAGCACCTGAAGCAGCTGATAAAGCAGCATCTGATGTGATAGAAAAAGCCACTGACGCTGTTAATAAGGCTGTTGATGCTGTAAAAGAAGCGCCTGAAGCAGCCGATAAAGCAGCATCTAGCGCGGCGGAAAAAGCCACTGACGCTGTTAATAAGGCTGTTGATGCTGTAAAAGAAGCGCCTGAAGCAGCCGATAAAGCAGCATCTAGCGCGGTGGAAAAAGCCACTGACGCTGTTAATAAGGCTGTTGATGCTGTAAAAGAAGCACCTGAAGCAGCCGATAAAGCAGCATCTAGTGCGGTGGAAAAAGCCACTGACGCTGTTGATAAGGCTGTCGATGCTGTGAAAGAAGCACCTGAAGCAGCCGATAAAGCAGCGTCTAGCGCGGTGGAAAAAGCCACTGACGCTGTTAATAAGGCTGTTGATGCTGTGAGAGAAGCACCTGAAGCAGCCGATAAAGCAGCGTCTAGCGCGGCGGAAAAAGCCACTGACGCTGTTGATAAGGCAATTGATGCTGTTAAAGAAGCGCCTGAAGCAGCTGATAAAGCAGCATCTAGCGCGGTGGAAAAAGCCACTGACGCTGTTGATAAGGCTATTGATGCTGTAAAAGAAGCACCTGAAGCAGCCGATAAAGCAGCATCTAGTGCGGTGGAAAAAGCTACTAGTGTTGCGGAGCACCAAGGGATTATTTTAGAGAATCAACAGGCTTTATTTAAAGATTATGATTTAGATAAGCTTTTGCATAAGATACGAATGGTGCTTGAGCATAACAGTTTAAAAAATGTTAACAAGCAGTTTCACGAGCTTTTTGATACAGAAGCCTCTTCTGTTTATTCTTGTTCTTTTGAAAAGTCTGCTGTAGATGAAAAATCTCAGACTGTAAAGGAAGAGATGGAGCAGGACCATAGTACAGGTGATCAGACAAAGGTTACTGCTGTGGAAGCTAAGGTGGAGAGCCATGACCATGAAAACAGTCAACCTTTTAACAAAGCGCATGAAGTAAGTGCTCCAATTGAAGCACATCAGAGTGACAATCTTTCTTCTTCTAAAGCTTTGTATAAGGAAGGGTATGATTTTATTCGTTCTGCTAACTATGTTGATGCTGAAAAAAGCTTTTGCGCTTTTCAAAATCGTTACAAAAAAGATTCTTTGAGTGATGATGCTTTATTTTGGTTGGCCGAATCTTTGTTGGGGCAAAAACGCTATCATGAAGCAGCACAAGTTTATCTTACCGCATGGTATGCAGATAAAAAGAAGCTCTATACCTCCGAGATTTTACTGAAATTAGCAAGAAGTATGGTCGCTCTTGAGCCAAATAAAGACGATTGTGCTCATTTTGTGAAAAAATCAAAACGTCAACAAACATTAGCATCTGTTTTTTGTAAACCTGCAAAATAAACAGCGAGGTCGTTTTCGGTGTGCGTTAGACTGGCAAGAAATCTCTTTAAAACATCGGATTTTATTCAATGTCAGAAGTTGATTCTTGCCGTCTCAGGGGGAAGTGATTCTTTGGCTTTGATGTTTTTGGTCAAAGAGCATTTGGAAACACTCGTATTTCCTCCAGAAATGATTGTTGTCACGGTTGATCATCAATTGCGTAAAGAATCGATGCGTGAGGCAGAAACTGTTGCGAAAATTTGTCGTGTCCATGATATTCAACATATCACTGTGCGATGGGAAGGCGAAAAGCCAAAGACGCATATTGCTTCCAGCGCGCGTGTTGCACGCTATGATCTCTTGGTTAAAGAAGCACAAAAACAAGGCGCATCACTTATTATGACGGGGCATACACTCAATGATCAGGTTGAGACCTATCAAATGCGGTATCAACGTCTCCAAAAGAATAGAGGTGCTTTATATAGTGAAGCTGTTGCCATGCGCGATGAGGTTTATGCCAGTGGTTTTGCTGGTATTTTGCGCGGTGAAGCCGAGGGTATACGTGATGAGGATCATACCAGAAAAACAAGAAAAAATATTGCCGAAAAAAACTATGGTCCCCTTTATGAGCGTGGTTTATCCTGTATTCCGCGTGAGGCGCTGTTGCATAGAAAAGTGCGTTTGATTCGGCCACTCCTTGGTGTAAAACGCCAAACATTACGGAATTATTTACGCTTACAAGGACAAACATGGATTGATGATCCAACCAATGAAGATCGCAATTTTGAACGTGTGCGCGTGCGTCAATCTCTTTCTCCACAAAAATTGGCTTATATTGCTCAAAAAATAAATGAAGCCGCATTGCAGCGTCGTCAACAAGCCAAAAATATTGCTGATTTGATCTTAGCGCTGGATATTACTGTCCAACATGGGCGTTGTTTCATAGCAAAGCCTGCGCTGTTTTTACAGAAACATTCCAGTTTTCCTTTTGTGGTGGGGCTCTTTGCTGTGCTGATGGGAGGGGGATTTTATTTGCTCCCCAATCAGAAATTAAGCATGCTTGTTCAAAAACTCTGTCTCGATTCTTCAGAAAAGCGGCGTTTTACTTATGCGGGCTCTGTTATTGAATATAACAAGCAGGGAATTTCTTTGTGGCGTGAAGGGCGAAATATAAAAGAGGCTATCGTTGAGCCAGATAAAACTTTTATATGGGATGGGCGCTATCATATCACAAATCATGGATATGAGGCTATAAAGGTTGGAGCCGCAAATTTAGAACAGCTGAAATTTTTATTAAAAAATAGCGATTTTGAGCTTGAAAAGCCTCATTTTCCCTCTTTACAATCGCTGCTGCTGATCTCAAATCATAAAGGGTATGATATTCCAGAGTTGATTTCTCAAGCAGTTGTTCATAAACATGTTATCGTCAAGCGGATTATGGCACCTTTCGATTGGCTTTCCTCACGAGAAGATGCTGCCTTGGTGAATGTTGTGGAACCTTTTTTTAATATTGAGGTGAAAAGATAAAGGAAAATTACTCTAAAAGAAAATAAACAGCTTCTCATCCCTTGGCAAGGGGCTGACAAGGTTATATGTTAAGGGGAACTGTTTGAAATCTATATTTGATTAAGTGGGCTGAATATGAATTCCAATTACCGCTCTCTCCTTATTTGGGGAGTTATTGCCTTGATTTTGATTGTGTCGTTTTCTCTCTTTAATGGAGATAGCCAACGTTCTGGTGGTGGAGAAGTCTCCTATTCTGAATTTTTGCAAAAAGTTGAGAATAATGAGTTGAAATCTGTGACCATTCAAGGTCAAAAATTAACAGGAAAAACCATTGAACATAGAGCTATTTCAACCTATGCTCCTCGCGATCCAGGTTTGATACAAAAATTGGAAAGCAAAAACGTCAATGTTAAAGCTATTCCTGAAAGCTCTGGAAATAGCATTTTCCTCAATCTCCTCTTTTCCTTGTTGCCTGTTATTATTATCGTGGGGGCGTGGGTCTTTTTTATGCGGCAAATGCAAAATGGATCACGCGGTGCAATGGGATTTGGGAAATCGAAAGCAAGATTGCTTAATGAAGCGCAAGGACGTATTACCTTTAAAGATGTTGCTGGCGTTGAAGAAGCAAAGCAAGATCTTCAAGAAATTGTTGAATTTTTACGCGAACCACAAAAATTTCAACGCTTAGGGGGGCGTATCCCACGCGGTGTTTTGCTTGTTGGTCCTCCAGGAACCGGTAAAACTTTGCTAGCACGTTCTGTGGCCGGTGAAGCCAATGTGCCATTCTTTACCATTTCAGGGTCTGATTTTGTTGAAATGTTTGTTGGTGTTGGGGCAAGCCGTGTGCGCGATATGTTCGAACAGGCTAAAAAAAATGCACCTTGTATTATCTTTATTGATGAAATCGATGCTGTTGGGCGCCATAGGGGGGCTGGTCTTGGCGGTGGAAACGATGAACGTGAACAGACCTTAAACCAGTTGCTTGTCGAAATGGATGGGTTTGAGCCCAATGAAAGTATTATTCTTATTGCTGCAACAAACCGTCCCGATGTGCTTGATCCCGCTTTGTTAAGACCAGGGCGCTTCGACCGACAAGTTGTTGTGCCAAACCCTGATGTTTCTGGGCGTGAACAAATCTTGAAAGTGCATGTGCGCAACGTGCCTTTAGCGCCTAACGTTGATTTGAAAATTTTGGCAAGGGGAACACCAGGATTTTCTGGTGCGGACCTGATGAATCTGGTCAATGAAGCTGCTCTTATGGCTGCAAGCCGTAATAAAAGAGTTGTCACGATGCAAGAATTCGAAGATGCCAAAGATAAGGTGATGATGGGGGCGGAACGTCGTTCAACCGCTATGACACAAGAGGAAAAAGAACTCACTGCCTATCATGAAGCAGGACATGCTATTGTGGCTCTTAATGTGCCGGTTGCTGATCCTGTCCACAAAGCAACAATCGTTCCAAGGGGAAGAGCATTGGGAATGGTGATGCAATTGCCTGAAGGCGATCGCTATTCTATGAGTTATCGGTGGATGATTTCTCGTCTGGCCATTATGATGGGTGGACGTGTGGCTGAAGAATTAAAGTTTGGAAAGGAAAATATCACATCTGGTGCTTCTTCTGATATTGAACAAGCAACGAAATTAGCTCGCGCGATGATCACACGGTGGGGATTTTCTGATCTGCTTGGAAATGTAGCTTATGGCGATAACCAAGATGAAGTCTTTTTGGGTCATTCTGTTGCGCGAACACAAAATGTCTCTGAAGAAACAGCGCGCATGATTGATATGGAAGTGCGTAAGCTTATTGATGATGCCTATAAAAATGCGACAAACATTTTGAAAACAAAAAGAAAAGAATGGTTTGCTTTGGCACAAGGTTTGTTGGAATATGAGACTTTAACGGGAGCTGAAATTAACGAAGTTATTGCAGGAAAGCCTCCTTCACGCACACAGAAAGATGAGGGTGCTGCGCCACGGGGGTCTTCTGTTCCAAAAACTGGAAAAATGAAGACAGAGACAACAGTGGTAGATGAAAAAAACGCTGAAGCAGCCCCTAAAACAGTGCTTCATAAAGCAGAGACAGATAAAGGCGAGGCAGGCAAAGCAGAGGCAGCTGTTGGGAAAAAAACAGCAAAATCCGGTAATGTTGAGCCTAAGGAGGCTCAGTCTAAAGAAGTGCAATCGGATGAGACTGAGAAAAAAGCGCAAAGCACAAAAGGCACCACAAAATCAGTCAACCGCTCTAAAAGTAATGCTGAAAAGAAGTCCAATACTGCGGGACATGATAAAGAAAAATAAGAATTATTTAATATTGCTTGAGTGACGATGTTTTAGGAAAACTTCTAATTTTTTTGAGAAAGGCGCAAGTTTTGTTTGCGCCTTTCTTGTAATATTTGCAAAAATATGAAAGCAAAAAATTAAGCAAAGCCGTTGTATGATGGCGGCTTTAGCATGCTACAAGGCGAGGTGGACTGTTGCTTTTCTAATGTGGTAGGGGGTTGTAAGGTTAGGCGATAGATTTCCTTGCTGATTTGGTAGGGTATGAGGTTTGGTGCTGGGTTTCTTTACGGATTTAGCAAGTGTGTGAAATTATCCGTTGGTTGTGTTAAAGGGATGTATAGAGCATTTTGAGGAGATAATATTGCTTTTATGTGTGAGGGTGTAAACATAATTGCTTGAGAGTGGTTTAGATGTGTAGATGGTGAATAGGGGGCTTGATTGTTTAAATGCATGAAGGATTAGATCAATGATCTGATTTTATACGGGGAGAGGAGGACTATTGTACCAAGGGGGCTTGTTAGGTTTTAAAAAAAACAAGGGAAGAATTATATATTAAAGGAAAGAGGCATGGTGCAAAAATATTTTGGTACAGATGGAATTCGGGGGAAAGCCAATTCATTTCCTATGACACCCGATTTTGCCATGAAGGTGGGGATGGCTGTAGGGGTTTTATTTCGCTCACAACATCAATCTCATCGTGTGGTGATTGGCAAGGATACACGATTATCTGGCTATATGTTAGAAAACGCTTTGGTTTCAGGATTGACTGCTGCGGGGATGGAAGCTTTTTTATTGGGTCCAGTGCCAACCCCTGCTGTTGCAATGCTTTGCCGCTCTTTGCGAGCGGATCTTGGGGTGATGATTTCTGCTTCTCATAATCCGTTCTATGATAATGGAATTAAACTTTTTGGTCCTGATGGTTTTAAACTTTCAGATGATATGGAAGCCAAAATTGAACAATTGATCGATACAGATCTTTCAAAATCTTTAGCAAGTTCTGCCGAAATTGGTTATGCAAAACGGGTTGAGGGAGATATTTATCGTTATATTGAATATGCCAAACGAACTTTGCCGCGTGATGTTCGCTTAGATACTGTGCGTATTGTTGTGGATTGTGCTAATGGGGCTGCTTATAAAGCCGCTCCCCGTGCTTTATGGGAATTGGGGGCTGAGGTTTTTGCTATTCATGATGAACCCAATGGGACCAATATTAATCAAAAATGTGGATCAACCGATTTAAGCTCTTTAAAACGAAAAGTGCATGAAGTGCGTGCTGATGTGGGGATTGCTCTTGATGGAGATGGAGATCGTGTTCTCATTGTGGATGAAAAAGCACAAACGGTTGATGGAGATCAGTTGATTGCTGTAATTGCTGAAAATTGGCATAAAATGGGACGATTACGGTGCAATGGTGTTGTCACAACGATTATGTCAAATCTTGGACTAGAGCGTTTCTTGAATAGCAAAGGGTTGCACCTTGTAAGGACAAAAGTTGGAGATCGTTATGTTGTCGATGCCATGCGCCAAAAGGGATATAATGTTGGTGGTGAGGCTTCTGGCCATATCGTGCTTAGTGATTTTGGTACCACGGGTGATGGCTTGGTGGCTGCATTGCAGATTTTAGCCTGTATGAAGGAAAGTCAAAGCCCTATGAGCCAATTGTGTAAACGGTTTGAGCCTGTACCGCAAATTTTAAAAAATGTAACGATTAAAAATAAAAATGTCTTGAAAAAAAATCCCGTCAAAGCGGCCATTGATCAAGCAGAGAAGCGGTTGGGAAAAGAGGCACGGCTGGTGATCCGCGCTTCTGGAACGGAGCCGGTTATCCGCCTTATGGCTGAAGGCGATGCACGAGAAGTATTGGACACTGTCGTGACAGAGTTGATGGATGTTATTATTCATCATGATGTACGCATGGGGACTGCACTTGAGGAATCTTGAATTTTTTGAGAAAATTATCAGATCATCTTTGAATAAAGGTCTGATTTTAATGCGGGATTTTGGCAATTACAAAAGGTATGATTATTAACTTTGTTAGTGATGTAATAACGGTAATGGATACTCTATCTACGAACAAATTAAATAAAAAAGGGAAAAGTCTAATTCTAATAACTACAATGCGTATAGATTTCTCTATAGTTCGTAAGATATAAAAAATATGCCTTTTTTTGATTTTCCTTTTTCTTTTACTTATTCGTAAATCGGTTATTAGTTTAACAGAGTTTGTAGGGGGGGAGTTTATTAGTGTTATTCATTCTTTTTACTGGACATACAGCGGGTGCAGCGCCCCATGAACATCAAACAGCAATGATCATTGTGGTTATATCATCTTGATGTTTCTAAGTGCCGCTGCCAATTGGAGATATGATACGCTCCTATTACGTTTAGCTCCTCCTAATTATGAACTTATACTTTTCCAATAATTAGTAGAATAATGAGAAAGAGATGAGAATGAGCAATTTTTTCACGACAGTTCTAATGTTTATAAAGTAAAAAAGCCATGTGATGTAAAAATAATGAACATTTTTTGGATCTTGGAAGGGTACACTCTATATTCATTTACAATTTTAAGATTTAAACATAAAAGGATTGAAGCCTTCTATAATACTGGTACGACTGAAGGGATTAGAACCGCCCATGCTCAAAAATTAAAGCGTATTCTAGGTGCTTTTGAAGTAGATGTATCGCCAAAAGATTTGAGTTATCCGTCCTTTTAATTACATCTGCTAAAGGGCGATTTCAAGGATTATTAGTCAATTACTGTAAAGGGAAATTGTCGCGTAATATTTCGCTTTGATAGCATAGATGTCGAAATGTTTGATTATCTGGATTATCATCAAAAAGCAGGTCTAAACAATGATGAAGAATCCTTCACATCCCGGTGAATTATTGCGTGAAGATGTGATCAAAGAGCTTGGTTTATCCTTTAATGAAGCAGCAGAGTGGCTTGGTATATCTCGTGTAGCACTTTCTAGAGTTTTAAATGAAAAAGCCGCTATGAGTGCTAATCTTGCTATTAGGCTTGAAATGGCTGGTGTAAGCACAGCACGTGCTTGGCTTACTATGCAAACAAATTATGATCTATCAAAAAAAAATCCTTAACAACAGTCCCATGATCAAGATTGCATAAAAGAGTTTCAAATGGCAGTTAAGTTTTTGCAACAGAAACGTATACAAGAGCTAAATCATGCGTATGAGCGTACAAGGTCAAAAGATGTAACGCGGGTAAGACAAGGAATAAAATCTTGTTTCTATAGTCTGTTTGGCTATAATAAATATAAGCAAAGGAGGGTTTTAATATGTTGAGTGAAGAGGAAATTAAGCTGCGTCGCCTCTATGCTGAAAATGCATTGGCAAGCCAACGTTTAGAGGGATTAGAGCCAGATCCAAAAGTCGTTGAGCAAATGGAACGTGTTATTATTGGAGAGTTTGAAACAAGTGATATCCTCAAAGATTATATGGAGAGGGTAAAACGTGGAGAAGTATAAGGGGAGCGGTGATCCTTATACTGATCCTGAAACTGGTGTGATGTATAATCGGTTTGGTATTAAAGACAAAGCCACGCTGCAACGTGTAGAATCTACGATTTCTTATGTGAAATCTTTCGAATTTGTACATACTCCTATTGGTGGTAAGTTTGATCTGGATTACATGAAAGAGATTCATAGAAGACTGTTTGGCGACATATATGAATGGGCGGGACAAGTTCGTTTAGTGGATATTGCCAAAGGCAATAGTATGTTTGCTAGTTATAATCAGATTGAAAGTTATGCACCGAAGATTACAAAAAAGCTTGCAAAAGAACAGTATCTGCGTGGTCTTGGTGCTTATGACTTTAGCCAAAGGGCTGGATATTACATGGGCGAGTTGAATGCGTTGCATCCGTTTCGAGAGGGGAATGGGCGTACTCAGCGCGAATTTATGGTGCAACTTGCTCGTGAAGCTGGTTATCATATCAACTGGAAGGGTATTGAGCGACAAGAAATGACACGTGCGTCAATTGAAGCACATTTTGGTAATTCAGAATATCTGTCTGCACTCATCTATAAGAACCTTACCAAGTTTACAGAAAATAAAAGGGATGATGTTTCTCAAGGTATTGGCAAAAATATTGCTTTTTGCGTTGATCTTAATAAAGAGTGCTTGGAACAACAAAAAGAGAAGATTGAAACTCCTTGGGATAGAGAAAAGACAAGTTTTGCTAAACGTCAAAAAGAAGAACTTGAACAATTACAAAATGATTTGAATGTTGCATCAAAAACAACGGAAAAAGCCCCATACCTTGCGGCTTATACGGATAACTCTAATCTAGAACAGAAGGTGCTAAGCGCTCTTAGAAATAAAAAATCTTACATTGATATGTTTAAGGAGTTAAACAGTCATTTAGCATCTATTTATAAAGATCCACAAGAGGCTGCGCTTAGGATTGAGCAAACGATTTTAGCAGGGAAAGGCGATAAACTCTCTGATATTTTGGATAGGGCACCTGATAGAGCGGGCGAACTGCGTGGATCAGATCGTTTTATCGATAAATTGAAGGCTACAGGAAAAGAACGAAAAGAAGCGCTTTATCATGTTCCTCTTGCTATTTCTTCTATTAAAATGCTTCAATCCTTTTATGAGAATTCTTATGAGACGCTGATGGTTAGTGTTACACGGGAGCGTGAACAGTTAAAAGTAGAGGTTCCGTCACTTTCACAAGAAGCAGTGACTTTTATGAAAAATGTTGAAGCTGGTCGTGATAGTTATTCAAAGATACCAGAGCAGGTTGGTGAAGAATTTTTAAAGCTGAAAAGTGCTTTAGATAAACGTTTTGGACAGGATGCTATTCATAAACAAGACTTTGACTTGTCAAAAGCAATCATGCCAAATCAGCCTCAAGATAAAAAGCTTGTGAAAGAGCTTCAAACAGCAGTTAAAGTTTTGCAACAGATACATACGAAAGAGCTAAACAATGTGATAGCGCAAACAATGTCAAAAGAAATTACACGATAAAGAAATTTAGAACATTAGAAACTTGTTATAATAACTCATTTGAGCCATACATAAGAAGGTAACTAAAGGAGGTTTACTATGGGCATAGCCGTAGATTCAAAAGATGTTGTTCGAGCAAAAATAGATAAGAAGTTGAAAAAAGAAGCTGGTGAAATATTAGCAAGTTTAGGACTTACGGTGTCTGATTTCATACGAATTTCCTTAGCTAAGGTTGTTGATGAAAGAGGATTGCCGTTTGATATGTCTATTTCTAATGCGAAAACGCTTAAAATTTTTGAAAAGAATGCAAAAGGATAAGATGTATACTTTGCGAAAGATATGAATGAGTTATTTAAGTCATTTCGACAGTTTTTAAAAAGCATCACGGCGTTTGAAGGGGTCGTAATAGATTTCTGTTACACGAAATTTTCCTTCGAGGCGTTTACATTGGATGATGACATCTATCATCGAGATTAATAAGCCGCGGATATCATCGCGTGCTAAATTACCACCACCGTCACTTTCTTTGACTAAAAGGGTCATTTGTTCAAAGGCTGCAAGGGCTGTTGAGGCGTGGACGGTGGTAATGGAGCCGGGGTGACCAGAATTAACATTACGGATATAGTAAAAGGCTGTACCATCACGCAGCTCTTGTAGAAGGATTCTGTCGGGGCGCATGCGTAATCCTGATTCAAGCAGTTCTTTTGCGCCTGCTTTTGCTAAGCCTTGGTTATCTTTTGAATAAAAGAGCTGCACTTTGTTGGCGTGCGGAACGACAAGTTCTGGCGTGTCTTCAATGGTGAGAATTCGTTCATAGTCAGGGATTTTTGCAATCAAAGCTTTGGAGAGGGTTGTTTTTCCAGAACCGGTTTTGCCCGATATTAAGATATTTTGTTGTGTAATAACGGCTCTTTCTAAAAAGGTGCAAAAATCTTTGGCGATAAAGAGATCTGTTAGCTCTTTGTCTGTATCAGAGAGTTCGGATAATCGTTCTGTCATTTGTTGCGTGGGTGTGAAACTGGTGTTTTGGGCGACAGAAAACAGATTGTTTTCATGTAAACTTTCAAGAGAAAAAGTGCGTGATGAAGGTTTACGAATGGTCATGCTAATGGTATTGGCTGCAACAGCTGGAGGCATAACAATTTGTATGCGTTCGTTGTTTGGCAGTGTTGCGGAGAGAACGGGGTTTTCTACACTGATTTTTTGTGTTGTGTAGGCAGCAACAACTTTTGCAATCCCTTCTAGTTCGCTGTAGGTTAGCTCTTTTAAGATGTGGGTTTGCCAACCATTGGGACCCTCAACGATTACTTCGCCAGGGCGATTGATGACAATTTCAAATAAATTGTCATCATTGAGGAAGTCATCTAAGATCTTTAATTTTGTTAAAACGATGGAGGCGCGTTCTGCATTTTTTGCTGATGGCATAATGTGACTTTATTGGCTTAATGAAAAAAGGAATAGCTGGGAGTAGAGCGGTTTCTTTTGCTCTTTACGACTAGTTTATAGACAGAGGAAAAATCGAGATCTTTTGCTACAAAGATGTTGACCAGTTCGCCTTGAAATTTTTCTAGGGTAGGAGGGATGTTGATTTGATTTTCAAGAGCAATACTGGCGGCCTCTTTTCCAGTGTTGTTTGCGCCTTCAAAACCGCCGCCTCCAGAGTTGTTTGAACCTTCTTTATTGGAATTGCCTACTATTTTATTTGTTAAAACTGTTGTGGCACCATCAATAACGGTCAACAAAAGGGAAGAGCCAAAGCGTTCCCACCAATGGGTGTTGATGTTGCCATCAAAACCAGCTCTTCCTAAACTGTCTGTTGCGGGTGAGGCAAGGTCGATGATGACACCGGTTGGGGTTTTTGCTCTTGTCCAGAGTACAAAGAGGCGAGATTGACCTTGTTTTATCCCTCCGCGGTATTCGCCAATCACTTGGGTTCCTTTATCAAGCAAAACAACGCGCCCATTGTCAGAGAGGATATCACGGTTGATGATGCAGCTTGCAAAGCCTGGTTGCTCACTGTTTAATGCGGTTTCTAAGATACAGGGAATAGAGGTTCCCATGGCGATGATAAAGTTTCTATTGCCGATGAGTTTTGCTTTTGCTTTTGCTTCTTCTGTTGTGGTCGGTTTTAATAGGGTTGCAAAATTTTGTGTGTCTTGAAGGGCAGGAGAATTTTGCGCATTCGCGAGATTTTCAAGGGCATGGAGTTTGTCAAAGGGGTTTAGAGTGGTGTTGACGATGTCTTTTAATTGAGATTTAGAGCCTTTGGCAAAAGCTAAAACAGGGGCACGTCTTGCGGCATCAAGTAGTGGGTCATCTTTTTTGGGTTCTTGTGCGAGTGGTTGTGGGGGTGGTAAGGTTATTGGTGCTATGTTTGCACGCGGGTCAGAGGGGGCGAGCTCTAAAGGAGCGAGGGAATTGTGAAAGCTTTTTTCTTGTTTTTTATGAGCTTTTGCGGTGTCTTTTTGTTCTGTGGGGGAGGATAAGATGTTCCAGAGCACATAGCCGCAGATTCCTATACAGGCTATTGCGACAACTATTTTTTTGCCAGCGGTTTTGGCGCTATTGTTTTTGCCATCCCCAATAGATCCGCGATCTTCGATGATTGGTTTATCACTCATGTGTTGTCCCCTTCAATTCCCGCTTATTTAAAGATCTGATGCAACTTTACGTTCAACAGATGGTGAGGTTGTTCCGGTATTTGGATTTGTGCCTTTTGGTTGATAGGCTTCGTTAAAGACGCATAGGACGTTTTTTCCCTGTCTTAGGGTGAAGCGTGCGCTAATGGCATGGACTATCACCATGTTGCCTCTTGTGGTTTTGGGAACCAGCGATTCTGTACCGTCATTGCTGACAATGTAAATGGCAGGGATTTCTTGGTTGTCTGGAAATGTAAATGTTGTGGTTTTGCCATTGTCATAAACGGAGGAGGGTTCGAGCACGCTCGATCCTTGAGCGGTGTAAGCCCAATTGCGTGGTCCATAGGTTTCAGAAGCGTTGAAGACATTATCGATACGCTGGGCTTGTTGTTTTTCTTGTCGCATAAGGGCTGCGAGTCTTCTTTGTTCTGCTTCTTCTTGTGGGTAGCGAAATTTCACAAGGAAATATGTTTCTTGTCCAGATGAAATTTCCCCATCTTTGACCATGAGTTCAAATTGATAGGAGCGCTTTGAGCCATCAAGCTTTGTGGTGACGACTTGGAGATTGGTAATGGGTTGGACTTCCCGCGCTTTAAGGAAAAGAATATTGCCAGCGGGAGCGACTTCCCATGCAACGCTGTTGCCAATTGCCACATGGGCAATTTCTTCATTGGGAGAAAATTCTATTTGTACCGATGAGCGTATGGAGCCAATAATTTTTGTGACATTATAGGCATCATAGTTGATAAAGCGAATGCGGCTATCGCTTGGCGCGCGGGTGGGAAAAATACTGGCATGGCTAGGCGTTAAAGAAAGGGTAATAGCGATGTTAAGAATGAGAAAAAGAATTTTTTTTGTCATGATCAGTTGACCACTTCCGGATCGGTTCTATATTCACTAACAATAAACCCTAGAGGATTTATCAAACGGTTTTGGACAGAGATAGGGGCATTGATGTATTCAAAGGTAAGTGTTGCAACCCAGTGGGTGATGAATTCTTTGTTGTTGTCGTTGTCGTGAATGGTTCTGTAGTAACGCACTTGGGCAACATCGTCATTGATAAAGGAGATTGATTTTATTGTTATTGTAACAGCGGCGTGTTTATAGAGAATTTGAGGACTTTGGGGATTTCTTGCTCCATACCAGCTGGCAAATCTTTCCTGTTCTTCAGAGGAAGAGAGGAGGGAGACGGTTTGGAAGTTGTGTTGTGTTTCTTCTGTGGTGAAGCCTTCACGGCAGCGGACATATTTTGCAGCAAAGTAGCGTGTGATTGCTTCGTCGACATTGGTGGGACCTTCTTTTAAGGCTTCCACAACTTCAACAATGCCGGTTGAATTGTCGACGCGGATGACAAAAGGTTCCACGGTTTTAAGGGGTGTGAGGGTGATGACTGCGAGAGAAGACATTATTGCAACAGCAACCGCGATGCCGGCAATGGCAAGCGAGACGCGGGTGGTGCGGCGTGAGGCGAGCATGCGATCTTGATCGAACGAGCGCGCTTCAGCAATGTATTGTTCTATGTCTTTTTCTTTCATGCTTTTTGCCCGCAATTTTTGTAAGATTTGATTTCTTCATCCGTTAATTTTTGTGCCAGAAGCATTTCCAGCTTCCCTTCTTTTAGGGGTGAAGGGGTGTTGTTACTGATGATAATGGGTGTGGGCGTGGGTTTTTTCCCTTCCCAATTCCACATTGATCTGTTGAGTGGACGTTTAGAATATCCATCACATTTTGGGAGTGACTTCAGTGTGTTTGGTGAAGACACACAGCCACTGAGAAAGAGAAATGGTAAGATAATCCCAATTTTTTTAAATTCCCGCATTTGAACTTAGACCTTTTTTAATAGTGATGCTAGTTTTTTATTTTAATAGTGATGCTAATTTTTTAACGCCCTTTGCTATCGTGTTGGCTGTTGCTTTAGCAGCTTTACCTGTTAGTTGAGCCGTTGTTTTAGCGACTGGTCCTGATCCTGTAAGGGAGGCTCCCCCAGAGGCTAAAGCTGATGCGATATCAGGGAGTCTGAGGAAAAGGTGAATACCACCAATACCAACAACCAAGAACTGAATTAAAGTAGTGAAGATATTTGTAATATCTCCTGAAAAAACGTCCATTGAAATCTTGACATATAAACCACCAAGCAGCACGACTAACACATATAAAATGATGAAGTTTGCAACTTGCCCTAACCATGCTTCTGTGAATTTTCTGGTTGAGGAAAACATATAGAGGCTTATGAAGAGTGGTCCTATTGATATGACAAGAAACAAACCCAATTTAGCAAATAATGAAACAACAAAACCGACTAGACAAAATAAGATAGCAGCAACTAGGCAGATAAAACCAGCAATCCATGTCGCAATAAACTTCCCCATTTGAGTCAGACCTGTGTACTGGTTTGCTGCGTCCAAAACCTGTGCTCCAGCTTTGTTTATCATATTGTCCCATACATTTCGATCCACATGTGCTCCTTGTGTGACATTTGCAATGGCATTCGGCAGATCATGGAAAAATATACCACTGACCCACTCATTATAAACATCGGCGTTTGTGGCAAGTGAAACAACGATGCCGAGTTTGAAAGTTGTCACTATAAATTCCCATAAGGGCATGGAAGAGCGCCCATAGATGATATTGTAGCCCATAAATATAATGTAGATTGTACAAGACAGTTTAAGCGGAGCACCTAAGCTTGATGAAAGATTGACAATGGCGTCATTCATTGTCTTTGTAAGGGGATCCATCAACATATTGTCTATCTTAGTGAATATGCCTTTGCTTTCTACTGCCATTTAGATGCTCCGCTTTTCATTATGTCTTAATGGTTATTTTGTTGTTGTTTTGCCGCGCGCTCTTTTGCTTCTTGTTCTTCCTCAGCACGTCGTTTTGCTCTTTGTTCTTCTAATTTTTTTTTAGTATGAGCCTCCATTTTTTCAAGATCAGCTTTTTGTTTCGCCATAAATTCTTCATATCTTTTGCGATTGTTCTCTTCCGCTTGACGCTCTCTTTCTGCTGCTTGTGCCTGACGTTCCTTATCAAGTTCTAAAAATGCTAACCGCATGTTTTCACAATTTTTTGAAGTCCCTGCAAATCCACATCTAGCATCCCACTCTAGGCGTAATTTTTCATCTTTTTTAAATTCTGCGACGCTATAGGTTTTTTCACATCCAGCAGCGATAATTCCAGTGCCAAGTAGCAATGTTGTTATGAGAACTTTATTCATCAATATTTCCCCTTTTTCCTTTCAGTTTTACAAGTTTTGAGCACAATCTTTAAATTCTGCTTGTGTTATCGGTTTTTTATAACCAGTGATGATAAATCTAGGGCAGCGACATAATGTTGCCATAAATATATTATAGAGTGTACAAAGCTCTTTAAGTTGAGCAGCTAAAGCGCAATAGCGATGTGTAGTGGTGCTATCCATTATTTTTGTAATGGGATTCATCAACATATTGTCTATCTTAGTGAATATGCCTTTGGTTACTATTGCCATTTAGATGCTCCGCTCTTCATTATGTCTTAATGGTTATTTTGTTGTTCTTCTGCCGCGCGCTCTTTTGCTCTTCGTTCTTCTTCAGCGCGTGTTTCTGCTCTTTGTTTTTCGAGTATTTTTTGAGTCTCTGCTCTCATTTTTTCAAGATCAGCTTTTTGTTTCGCCATAAATTCTTCATATCTTTTGCGATCGTTCTCTTCCGCTTGACGCTCTCTTTCTTCTGCTTGTGCTTCATATTCTTTTTCAAGTTCTAAAAATGCTAACCGCATGTTTTCACAATTTTTTGAAGTCCCTGCAAATCCACATTTAGCATCCCACTCTAGGCGTAATTTTTCATCTTTTTTAAATTCAGCGACGCTATAAGTTTTTTCACATCCAGCTGTGATGAGCCCTGTGCAAAGTAGCAATGTTGTTATGAGAACTTTATTCATCAATATTTCCCCTTCTTTCTTTCAGTTTTACAAGTTTTGAGCACAATCTTTAAATTCTGCTTGTGTTATCGGTTTTTATAACCAGTGATGATAAATCTAGAGCACAGACATAATGTTGCCATAAATCTATTGTATAGTCTGTAAGGTTCTTTAAGTTGAGCAGCTAAAGCGCAATAGCGATGTGTAATGGCGCTATCCATTGTTTTTGTAAGGGGATCCATCAACATATCATCTATGTCAGTAAATACGCCTTTCGTTATTATTGCCATTTAGATGCTCCGCTCTTCATTATGTCTTAATTATTATTCTGTTGTTCTTCTGCCGCGCGCTCTTTTGCTCTTCGTTCTTCTTCAGCGCGTGTTTCCGCTCTTTGTTTTTCGAGTATTTTTTGAGTATTAGCTCTCATTTTTTCAATCCAAGCTTTTTGTTCAGCTTGAAACTTTTCATCTATTTTGCGATTTTCTTCTTCAATTTTACGGCTTCTTTCTGCTGCTTTTGCTTCATATTCTTTCTGAAGTTCTAAAAATGCTAACCGCATGTTTTCACAATTTTTTGAAGTTCCTGCAAATCCACATTTAGCATCCCACTCTAAGCGTAATTTTTCATCTTTTTTAAATTCTGCTACGCTATAGGTTTTTTCACAGCCAGCAGCGATAATTCCAGTGCCAAGTAGCAATGTTGTTATGAGAACTTTATTCATCGATATTTCCCCTTTTTCCTTTCAGTTTTACAAGTTTTGAGCACAATCTTTAAATTATGCTTGTGTTATCGGTTTTTATAACCAGTGATGATAAATCTAGAGCACAGACATAATGTTGCCATAAATATATTATAAAGTGCGCAAAGCTCTTTAAGTTGAGCAGCTAAAGCGCAATAGTGATGTGTAATGGTGCTATCCATTGTCCCTGTAAGGGGCTCCATTACGGTATTATCTATCCAAGTAAATATACCTCTGGTTTCTATTGCCATTTAGATGCTCCGCTCTTCAGTGTGTGTTTTTATAATTTAATCGTTATTCTGTGCGCGTTCTTTTGCTCTTCGTTCTTCTTCAGCGCGTGTTTCCGCTCTTTGTTTTTCGAGTATTTTTTGAGTCTCAGCCTCCCTTTTTTCAAGTCTGGCTTTTTGTTTCGCCATAAATTCTTCATATCTTTTGCGATTTTCTTCTGCAATTTTACGACTTCTTTCTGCTTCTTTTGCTTCATATTCTTTCTGAAGTTCTAAGAATGCTAACCGCATGTTTTCACAATTCTTTGAAGTTCCTGCAAATCCACATCTAGCATCCCACTCTAAGCGTAAATTTTTATCTTTTTTAAATTCTGCGACGCTATAGGTTTTTTCACATCCAGCAGCCATAAGCCCTGTGCAAAGTAGCAATGTTGTTATGAGAACTTTATTCATCAATATTTCCCCTTTTTCCTTTCAGTTTTACAAGGTTTGAGCACAATTTTTAAATTATGCTAGGTTATCGGTTTTTTATAACCAGTGATGATAAATCTAGGGCAGCGACATAATCTTGCCATAAATCTATTGTATAGTCTGTAAGGTTCTTTAAGTTGAGCAGCTAAAGCGCAATAGCAATGTGTAATGGCGCTATCCATTGTTTTTGTAAGGGAATGCATTACAGTATTATCTATCCAAGTGAATATGCCTTTGCTTTCTACTGCCATTGAGATGCTCCGCTCTTCATTGTGTCTTAATGGTTATTTTGTTGTTCTTCTGCCGCGCGCTCTTTCGCTCTTCGTTCTTCCTCAGCACGCTCTTTTGCTCTTTGTTCAGCAAGGAATTTTTGATTCTCTTCTCTCATTTTTTTAATTCTGGCTCTCATTTCAGCTTTCAATTTTTCCATTGATTTGCGATTTTCTTCGTCAATTTTACGACTTCTTTCTGCTGCTTTTGCTTCATATTCTTTCTGAAGTTCTAAAAATGCTAACCGCATGTTTTCACAATTTTTTGAAGTTCCTGCAAATCCACATTTCGCATCCCACTCTAGGCGTAATTTTTCATCTTTTTTAAATTCTGCAACGCTATAGGTTTTTTCACATCCAGCAGCGATAAGCCCTGTGCAAAGTAGCAATGTTGTTATGAGAACTTTATTCATTATTTATTGTCCTGTTGTTGTTTAGCTTTAGCGCGCTCTTCTGCTTCTCGTTCGGCTTGTTCTTTTGCTTTTTGTTCTTCTTCAGCTTGCCTTTTTTGATATTCAGCTTCTCTTTTTTCAAGATCGGACATTATTTTAGCTCTAGCTTTTTTTAATGCTTCATGAAGGTTCTCTTCCGCTTGACGCTCTCTTTCTGCTGCTTTTGCTTCATATTCTTTTTGAAGTTCTAAAAATGCTAACCGCATGTTTTCACAATTTTTTGAAGTTCCTGCAAATCCACATTTAGCATCCCACTCTAGGCGTAATTTTTCATCTTTTTTAAATTCTTCTACGCTGTAGGTTTTTTCACATCCAGCTGTGATGAGCCCAGTGCAAAGTAGCAATGTTGTTATGAGAACTTTATTCATGATTAATGACTGTCCTGTTGTTGTTTAGCGCGCTCTTTTGCTTCTTGTTCTTCTTCAGCACGTCGCTTTGCTTCTTGTTCGGCTCGGAATTTTTCATTCTCAGCTCTCATTTTTTCAATCCAAGCGTCTTGTTCAGCTTTAAATTTTTCATCTATTTTGCGATTTTCTTCTTCAACTTTTGCCTGACGTTCTTTCTCAAGTTCAGCGCCTGCTACTCTTAGGTTTTCACAATTTTTTGAAGTTCCTATCCCTCCACATCTCGTGACCCATTCATCAAATAATTTTGGATTTTTTTTAAATTCTGCGACGCTATAGGTTTTTTCACATCCAGCTGTGATGAGCCCTGTGCAAAGTAGCAATGTTGTTATGAGAACTTTATTCATTATTTATTGTCCTGTTTCTTTTCAGAATCTTGTTTATCGTCATTTGTTGAGCCAAATCCTCCCCATTTTTTACGGGTTTCAAGTTCAGCTTGCTCTGCATTTTTACAATTTTTCGAATTCAAATCCCCTGACGTCAAACATTTCACTAATACTTCTTCCATCAGTTTTTTATTTTTTTTAAGTTCTTCTACGCTGTGGGTTTTTTCACATCCAGTGGTGATGAGCCCTGTGCAAAGTAGCAATGTTGTTATGATGATCTTGTTCATATTCAAGCCCCTCTTTTTTCTCGTTTATTGACCACGCATTTTTTGGGCTAAAGCTTTGGTTCGTGCTTTAAATTCTTCTATTTCACGTCTTTCTGCCGCTTTTTCTTCTGCTTGTTGAATCATTGCGGCGGCTTGCATTTGAAGGACTTGTGTTTGGAGTTTTGCTTGTATCGCTTCTAGTTGTGCTTGAATGCCTTGAATTTTACCCGCATCTTCAGTACTTCCAAGTTCGTCAAGAAGCTTGGTAATGTTTTTTTGTGTTTCACTGGCTTCTTCGTAGACGTCTTGTCCTTTTGCTGCTTGTCCTACTACGCGCTGTTCAGCTTTTTTCACTTCCTGTGTGTAAAAAGCATCTACTGCCTCTTTTGAGTCTGCGCCCCCCGCGGGCTCTTTGTATTTAAGTTCTTCTTGCCATTTTTGCGTGTTTTTGCTGCCGCCGCCACCGCCACCGCCGCCACCACTGCCCATTGATTGTTGAAAGTGGTTAAAATCTGAAGGAAGGGCGCCACTGCTCCCTTGCTTGTTAAACATCTCTTTCAATCCCGAAATGTCAGGCTTGACATTTAAGGAGTTATATAACTGTTTCGCTTGATCGAGTTGGCTCTTTAATTGGTCAAGCTGTTGTGCACCTTGTTGAATTTGTTCTTGCAATTTGTTAAGTTGTTGTGTGCCTTGCTGGACTTGTTTCATTATTTGTCCTACAGCCGCGGGATCATATACCATGATAGCGAATGCATTTGTTTGAAAGCCAAATGAAGCTGCATAGACGGTTGTTGCCAATAAAAGTTTTTTCATTGCTTTGACCTTTCTTGAAAAATAGGAAGCCATTTTTCTGGAGATTGTCCAACTTCATCCATAATGGTCTCTAGGAGTTCAATATTCTTGGTGGTGCCACTTAAAATGGCTATTTCATCATCAAAGCCGCGTAAATTCAGTTCTGCTACAACTGAACTTTGTCCTTGTTTGATGAGAAAACGCCGTGACTCACGGCTTAATTCTGATTGTATCAGGTTAAATTCTCTGTCCGATAATTTAAAACCTTCTACATAATCCCCATGATTGCCCTTTTGATTGGGAAAATAAATTTGTGTGGGGCATTGCTCTATAATGGTGTGGGCAATGGTCGAATTGATCGCATCTTTGGGAGATTGCGTTGCAAACAACATCAAACCATTTTGTTTACGGATAGTTTTCAGCCTGTCTTGCGCAAAGGCTTTAAAGGAATCATCCTCTAAGGCTTTCCAAAACTCATCAATGACAATGATAATACGACGCCCATCAATCAGAGACAAAATCCTATGAAAAAGATACATCATTAATGGGGGACGAATTTCATTATTGTCTAAAAAATCCGTCATGTCATAACCAATAAATTTTGCATCAATGCCAATGTCGTCATCAGGATTGTCAAAAACCCACCCTAAGGCATTGCCTTTACACCATCTTTCTAAACGACCCGCTATCCCCTCCCTGTGCGTGGTGTCAAAAAACATTTGTAAGGCCGATATTGTCCGTTGTTCTTTTGGCAACAAGGCAAGTTGGTCAACAGCAGCAGAAATATCTTGTCTTTCTGATTCACTGATCTTTTGATCTTCAGAAGAAACAAGCTTTATAATCCATTGGCGTAAAAAAACTCTATCTGCTGGATTGTTATAGTCTAAGCCTTTTAGCGGTGCTATGCCTGTCGGTCTACCATTCTTCAAGGGCATATAAGTGCCGCCACCCGCTCTGACAAAAAGTTCTGCACCCCGATCTTTGTCAAAAAAGACCATATTGGGATCATGCTTTTGAAGTTGCGCTAAAAGAAAATTGACAATAACCGTTTTCCCAGAACCAGAGGGACCACAAACAAACGTATTGCCTAAATCACCAAAGTGAAAGTTAAAATAAAACGGTGAACCAGCAGAGGTTTTCATCAAGGCGACCGCCGGTCCCCACACATTGCCATCTATTTTCCCAACCGGAAAAGAATGAAAAGGAGAAAGCGCTGCATAATTGCGGCTTGTTATTGCACCAGAGCGGGTGCGATAAGCATAATTGCCAGGCAATTGTGCCCACCAAGCTGCTGCTAACCCTAAGTCTTCCCGCGCAATGACAGCCCCACCATCTGTAAGACGAGAACGCGCTTTGGCAAGATTATCCGCTAACTCTTGCGGCGTATCAGCAAAAACTGCCAATGATAAATGATGCTCCCCTAAAACAAAACGATTGGATTCAAGATCATCAAGCGCATCATCCAGTTCCATAATTTGTGAACCTGCTCGATCTCCTGCATTGACCATTTGATTCTGTTTGCGCCCCATAATCTGTTTGGCAGCATTTTTGCTCTTGAAAATAAAAGATTGGGTGAAAATAAACTCAAAGGGAAGGGTGAGCAAACCATCCGCCATGCCTACCCTGGTTTTTGCTGGATATTCTTTCCAACCAAACATGCCCGCAAACCGCTGTGCCGCCTCGGTGCGTATTTCTATGATCTCTTTCCCAAAAATGAGACGGTCTGAATAAACAGTCGAAGCTATCGTCCCCCATGTGAGAGGTATCCGTTCACGACGACCTCCCACCAATTGGTGGATAAACTCACTTTGCTGCGAATAAATATTACCTTCATGTTCATAAAGACTCAGTCTTTTTGCACCATAACGCTCTAAATTTTGAATAAGATCTGTGGTAATATCTTCAAGCTTGCGAATGGACTCTGCATCAACTTCTGTCTTTTCTTGCTTGGCTTTGCCTAAACGTTTGAAAAACTCCACTAATTTATCCGTTTGATCAATGTGTGGATTCCACAAAATCGAAAGATAAAGATCATTGCGATAAAGCTCCTGTGAAATCATCCGGTCGCGATATTTATCATCTAATTGCTTGGCAAATGCCGATCTGAAATTCCCATTCGGATAAATCGTTTCACGCTTTCTGATAATATGGCTATAAAGCGCTATCCGTTCATCCGCTATGTTTTTAAACAGATTATTGAGCTGTTCGTGAAGCACATTCAGATCAATAATATCCGCTGTCTCAAAGTTAATCCCTTCAAGTTTAATAACGCTCATGAGAGCGCGTGAATCCAGCGCAATGATGTGCTTGTTGACATGGCGCACATAAGGAATGATCGCCTCTGGCTGCTTTTCACGTTTGCGCTCTGTTCTATTCATTGTAATTCCTCATAATTACGAATTAATCGTAATGGAGAAATACTTCCCCCACCCCATAGACTCGAATTTCTGGCAAAAATACTTGTTTTTTGCCATGTCAGAAGAATACGAAATTTGTTATGGTCATGCTTTAGGATTTCCTTGAATATGAAATGCAGCATCACACCAAAGGTTAGAAAAAAAATATTGCCTGCCATAATGAACAATATCATCGTTCCTATCCCATTTAATCCCATAGCTTCCACCGTCACGCCTGCAATCATTGCAGGGCGCGTGCAAGCAAGAAATAACGTATCTTCTGTTAGCTTGTCGTGCTCTTTCATGGCTTTGAAAGGCTAAAGTTAAGCGAATTAAGACATAAACATTGATGCGATTTGCGATGCACCAAAAACAATGCCGATGCCAACACAAACAAAGAAAGCTTTACGCATTTCAACATAACCAGCAATCCATGCAAGCCCAACACCAGCAATCGCAATGGTTGCGATTGATTTTGCAATTGGTCCTTTTAAAGCATCAACTATTTTTTGAAGAGCAGTTTCAATTTTTCCGAAGCCGCCATCAGCAAATGCTGGTTCACTCAGTGCCATGAAGGCAATAAACAGCATCAATGCTGCTGTTAACCATTTCTTTTGGGTGTTGGATAGAATAGTTTTTTGTAAGGTATGTTCATTAATGAACGAATTATTCATGTTTTTCATGAAAATTCCCCCGCTTTATGTTTAAGTTGATCATAAAATTAATATTCAAAATATTAATCGGGAATCATATAAATGAAAAAAATAAATTTTTCTATCGATAAATTAATAATATTTAATCTTTTATTATTTAATGAACAAAAAATATAGTAATATTCAAAATGATAATTTTAAAATATCTTCGAGCAGCGCCTAAATATATTGTCTTAATTTGTATTATTATTTTAGGATACTTTTATTTCAGTCAACATAATGAAAA
Organism: Bartonella sp. AA74HLJMH; assembly: GCF_042197045.1. NCBI lineage: Bacteria > Pseudomonadati > Pseudomonadota > Alphaproteobacteria > Hyphomicrobiales > Bartonellaceae > Bartonella > Bartonella sp. AA74HLJMH. Next base: position 134,896 of record NZ_JBHIRJ010000002.1, on the reverse strand, counting down.
TATTATGCAATTTTCTCTTTTTGAAGGATCAGAAAAGACAATAGAAAACCCCGTTCAAAATCCGAAGTTACAATTGATAGATTATGCAAACCAACAAGACGTAAATCAACAAAATGTGGTATTGCATTCAGAACCAATCGCATCACAATTTTATGAAGAAAATGTGCCGGTCTATTCCGGTGCTATACAGGTCACAAGTGGTGTGACCTTTAAAATGATCACGCTTGTAGATGATGGATGGAGAAAAAAGATCATCCGTGATATCCGATTATATGGTGTGGAAAGCTGTGAAACACGACAATTTGCCTCACGCAACGGAGTTAAGTGGCCTTGCGGTGCTTTTGTTACGGCTTGGCTTGTTTCAAAAACAATTGATAAAAAGGTTACTTGTCGGCAAGCACGTGTCGTTCAACAGGTTCATTATGCACAATGTTTTGTAGATGGGGTTGATCTGGCGCGGTTGGGGCTGGCAGAAGGGTTGATGGTGTTGACAAAAGATCAGCATCATTTTCCATCCCCAGCAGACTATAAAACCCTACAATCTGCTGCTCAAAAAGCACAAAATGGCTTGTGGTCGAGCCAATTTCAACAACCAGAAGATTGGCGAAGAGATCATGGAAGCTATAATCCCATTGACCATAATTAATATTGACCATTATTGATAAAGCGTCTTTTCAAGCGCTATTTAAAAATCAAGACAATATTCTACTGCAAATCTTATCAGAAAAAAGTTAATGATAATCCACACACTCCTTGGTGGACAACGCTCTTCATGGAAAATTGTTGTGTTTAAAATATCCTATAGGTTATTTACTACAGCGCTATGGGAGAGCGCGTTTCCTTCCCCTAAACAAAATAGTCATTGTAACAAACATGAGTGTTCAGAAAAATATAAACACATGCAAACTACTGATGTGACCTATGGTCATGAAAAAAGGCTTATGAAAAAATAGAGAAAAGGTAAAACTGAAAATACCTTGCCTTCAAAAAACAATCAATTGCTTCAAATCAAACCAGAACTTTTAATGCAAGCTTTGCCTCATGTAGCTATGTTCATGAAACATGGGTTGCAATCTGAAAGAGAGTGTAGCGGTTCTATGGAATTTTTAGCAAAATGAAGGGGATTTTTTTCAGGTATTTGAAGAAGCTAAAGAGACTATGAGGAAAAAAATGTGCTTTCTTTTATAACAAAAGAAAGCACATTGAGAGGGGGATTTAGAGTGACAGCTTTACATATTTTACTCTGAAAAGCGGTCTTTTTTATCTTTTTTCCACAAAAAATAAGTTGCAAGTCCGAGAATGGGAACACCCAATTTGGCAAAAGGGAGATGTTGACTGAGAGCTGCAAGACTGGAAACGGTCGCATCTGTCATGAGTTTGTGGCGTTGTTCTTCTGTCTTTTTTTGTTGGTCATAGCGTTGATAAGTTTTGAGAACGCGACTGATAATAAGACCTAATCCCGCAAGAGAAAGACAAATTAAAAACATGATACTGGCGGCAGCAAGAGGCTTCATAACAGAACATAACGCAATAAAACCGATGGTACATAAAAAAAGCAAAGACATGAAGAATGAAATGCTAATAAACCCATAGAAAATTGCTTGAAGGCGTACTTGCTTGACTGTGCTTTTAAGCCCTCCACCGACAAGATGGTTTAAAAGAGGAGCGATAAACTTATGCATTGCTTAACGACGTAGTAATTGAGAAAGAATAAAACCAACGCCTGCTGCAAAAAGAACGCTTTTGCCAGGATTTTTGCGAACGCATTGGTTCATGGTTTGTTCAAGATCACTGATTTTGTCTTTTGCTTGAGACATCATGTCTTCACCACTTTCTTTCGCTGAGTGATATAGTTTTTCCGCTTTGTCTTTGGCGGCGTTGAATTTGTTTGCACCAAGATCTGTTAGGGTTGAGGTAATCCCTGAAATTTCAGTGCGTAACGTTTCTAATTGTCCTTGTAGGTCTTTTTGTTGGTCTTTTTCTACGGCTGATTTACCGTGCTGTGTTGTTTTATTATGGGCCATGGTATTTTTCCCTCTTGATTCATTATATTTGTATTGGTGTGTTCATAGTGATCATTTGCATTGGAGTGAAAATTTTCACTGCTTGAGTAACGCCAAAAGCTTTTTTTGGTTCCTTTCATTTTGTCGAATTTAAAACTGTTTTTGATAAAATAAATCTTTCCTATACGATATGCTTTGTCTGTAAAGGGTCGCATCTGTTGAGAATTGTCTTATGCTTTTGCAGTAATTTAGCACCATTCTTCAGTTTCTCGTGGCGCAGTTTTTTTATAAAAGTTTTTTAAAAAGCGTGTTGAGGTTTATTTTTTAGGCTTGTGACAGGTAAAAAACATCGTTGTTGCGATTTTGCGGCAGAAGTACTGTCATTTTTATGCTTTTGAAGAAAAGAAAAAGAAAAGAATATTGCGGCTCTTTGCTCTCTATGTATTTGGGGGCAACACGCGCTGCCCATGATACTTTTGGTCAGTTTAAGATATTGCGATAGTTCTTTTTTTAAAACGTAAGGTATATTTTTATTTTAGGATAGGAGAGGTACTTCAGTGTAGGGGTTGTTAGAGATGTGCATATCCTTTTCTTCAAGAGTTTTATGATATTTTTGCTGCTTGTTTCATGTAAGAAAATATTTTGTTGGATTTAAAAGAGCCGCTGAAATGAGAAAAGCTTTGCGATATGAGAGATTTATTTGACAGGAACGATGATAAATTATTCTTATAAATTAAAATATTATATGCGATACTTCTTGTAAGTTTATCATTTTGCCTAATTTATGCAATAAATTGATTGGGTAAGATAAACTTGTTGAATTGTTAGAGAAAAATTTCTTGAGTAATTTCTTTAGAATTAAGAGAGAGAGCTTGTGAAATAAAACTATACTTGATTTATCAAGTTTTCTTTCTTAAGAGGAATACACAAGTGACGTTAAAAGGGTCGTGGCATTGTGGAAGAGTGATGCTATGCGGGGTGACGATCCAGCTCATAAATAAAGATAAGAGCACAAGAATGTGAGATAAAAATGGAATCTGAAACAGTCCCTTTAGATAAAACAGTCCCTTTAGATAATATGTCTTCTGTATTGACAGTGCATGATTTTTCTCCTCTTTCTATGTTTATGGCTGCTGATTGGGTGGTAAAAGCCGTTATCATTATTTTGTTACTTGCTTCACTTGTGTCTTGGACAATTGCTTTTGTGAAAATTGTTGAGATCACTTTGGTAAAACGAAGAGTACGTCATGAACTTCAATTGGTTCTAAATGCTCAGACTCTTACGCGTTTGGCAGCTAGTTTGAAAGAAAGCAAAGGGGCTGGTGTGTTTTTTCTCAAAGAAGTCCTTAAAGAAGTGTATCTTTCTGCACAACAGGTTCATTTTTCTGCTCCTGAAGGGATAAACGAAAGCTCTGGTGAAAAAAACAGTGAAGGGGAAAGGGCACAAACGATTGAAGATATTCTCTTTTATGAGGAGAGCAATCAATATGAAGATGTTTCCCGCGATGTTCGCGATGCTAGGGTTCGTGATGTTCATGAAGGTTTAAAAGAAAGGGTTCATTCACTTTTGTCACGCTGCTTGCTGGCTGCTACACGCCGTGTTGCATGTGGAAGTGCTGTTCTTGCAACTATTGGCGCAATTGCTCCTTTTGTTGGTCTTTTTGCAACTGTTTGGGGAATTATGAATTCTTTTATTGGGATTGCTCAGTCTCAAACAACGCGACTTGATGTGGTGGCGCCTGGAATTGCTGAAGCCTTATTCGCAACGGCTGTTGGGCTTTTTGTGGCTATTCCCGCCGTTGTTATGTATAATAGCCTTATGCGTGCTTTGAGTGGTTATCGTAGTGATTTAGGTGATATCGCTGCTGCTCTTGAAAGGCTCTTGAGCCGTGAACTTGATAGACAAAGACAACAGAAAAGTCATAAAAAATGAAAGCAAGCCTTAATAATGATTGGGATATAGACGAGAGTGGGTTGCAAAGCGAAATCAATGTGACCCCTTTTATTGATGTTGTATTGGTGTTGCTTATTGTTTTTATGGTTGCTGCGCCTTTGGCAACATCTGCCATTTCCGTTCAGCTTCCTTCTATAACTCAAGCACCTTCAGTGGTTCAGTCTGATGAACCTCTTTATGTTACGTTGCAAAAAGATCGTTCTCTTTACATTGGTGATCATCTTGTAGAACAAGCAGCTTTGAGAGAAGCTTTGTTGAGGGAAACGACGCAAAATTTAGAGACAAAAATTTTAATCAAAGCGGATAGCGAAATTGATTATGGTGCTGTCATCGATTTATTAAATCAAATACGCATGGCTGGATATCATAAAATCGGTCTTGTAGGATTGCAAAACTCTACCAATCTTGTCTCAAGAGGTGAGATCAATAATAAAACAACAGGGGTAGCGAACGCTGCTGTCGATGGAGCGGGTGGTAACGTTGTGGGGCATGTGGATGCCGTAACAACGGGCACTGCGGGAAACGCTAATATTCCAGCCGATGTCTCTGATCAGTGATAAAAAACAGCCTTTGTTGCAGGAAGCAAAGCCTATTACTCAAAGTCGTAGAGTGAAATTGATGAGGGTTCCGTGGATTTATTAAACCAAACACGCATGGGTTTGATATTACGTAGGGGGTTGATATTACGCAGGGGGTTCATATATTGAATCGGTTTTTTAGGATTAAGCTCTACTCATCTTGCCGCAAGAGGTGCGATCAAGAAAACAGCAGAGGCGATTGTTGTGTGTCTTAATACATCTTAAAGCCTTTTTTGCGGCGGTGTTCATAAATGGTATAACACCGTAAAGCCCCCGTAAAATAATCAAAAAATCTATCGAACCTCACTCTCTTTATGCTGAATAAAAGAGTAAGCGAGCACCATTATCGTATTTATATTTTTTTTCCAAGACAGTGTTAATATACGTATTCATTGTAGGCATTTTTTCAGTTTTTATCTGTATGCTAACCACGTTTGGAATGTGAGAAACATGCTTTTGATTGATTTAATATAAATAGGCTTGCCATGAAACAATCTTACAGTATTGAGATTTCTCATTTAAGTTGAAAGACAATTCATTATTATTATAAATCAATATGATGTATAGATTGTCGACATTACAAGCAGTGTGTGAACGCTCAATGGTTAATGCCAATGTTTTTGTTATGGGGGAGGGGTATCTGGTGATAATGAAGTTTTGTATAGTGCACGAGACGTAATTGAGAGATGCTTGTTTAGAGGTGCGTTTAGTGAAAAAACTTTGAAAGCAAATGCGCACTCTTCTGCACTTTAAAAGCTCAAGGGACTTCTAGTGAAAGAGTGGTTGGAATAAGTATGTGTGTTATTTTGAGAGTAGCGATTTTTCAGAGCTTCTTAAGTGTGTCCCGTTGAACCAAAACCTCCTGTTCCACGGCTCTCGTTATGGCTTTGGGTGTTTTGCTCTGGTTCAATGGCGCAAACATTAACTTGCGGTACAGGGGCGATGACTGTTTGGGCAATGGCGCGCATGCCCCGTTTAAATGGAAAAGTCTTCTTGGCCTAAATTGATTAAGAAGGAGTTTGACTTCACTTCCGGATAGTCACACTCAATCGTTCTTGGAGTGTTGAGGTATGTAATGCCCGTGTTTTAAGGCTAAGCCAGAGCGTGGACGGATGCGTGCTTCAAGCCCCACGTGATAAATGAAAAATGAGACCTGTTGGAATAAGTGCCCGCTGCCCAGGGGCAAGAACAAGCGTTTCTTCTTTACCAATTGCTGCTTGTAAATCCAAGACCCGCAGAATCAGCCGTTGTGTAGTGAGGAAGCTTTCTTGTCCCAAGCGTGCGATGCTGAACGGATAAAGTCAAGGGGGGTGTGAAGATTGAGAAGAGACAGGAGAAGAGTAAGGATGCCCGTTTAGAGGGGCGTTTAGTGAAAAAACTTTGAAAGCAAATGCGCACTCCTTGTGCACTTTAAAAGCCCAAGGGGTTTTAAGTGAAAGAGTGATTAGAATAAGTGTGTGTGTTATTTTAAGGATAGCGATTTTTCAGAGCTTCTTAAGTGTGTCCTGTTGAACCAAAACCTCCTGTTCCACGGCTCTCGTTATGGCTTTGGGTATTTTGCTCTGGTTCAATGGCGCAAACATTAACTTGAGATACGGGGGCGATGACTGTTTGGGCAATGCGCATGCCCCGTTGGATGGAAAAGTCTTCTTGTCCTAAATTGATAAGAAGGACTTTGACTTCACCACGGTAGTCACTATCAATCGTTCCTGGAGTGTTGAGGCATGTGATGCCGTGTTTTAAGGCTAAGCCAGAGCGTGGACGTATTTGTGCTTCAAACCCAAGAGATAAATGAAAAATGAGACCTGTTGGAATAAGTGCCCGCTGCCCAGGGGCAAGAACAAGCGTTTCTTCTTCTCCAATTGCTGCCCGTAGATCAAGACCCGCAGAACCTGCTGTCGCGTAGCAAGGAAGTTCTAAACCTTGTCCGTGTGCAAGACGCTGAACAAATAAAGTCTGGGCATGTGAAGATTGAGAAGAGACAGGATGGTTGTTTAGAGGGACGTTTGTTTCAGTGTGCGACATGATCAAGGCATTTCCAAAATATGAGGTCTAGAAGAAAATGATACTTTAACAAAAGATATCTATAAAACCAAGTCGATAAAGGTGTGTGGATATAGGTTGTCCCCAGAGCTTGCTTATCATCTTTGGCTGACCTAAAATATTCCACAACACCACCTAACATTATCAATGGCATTTTTCAATAATGGCATCATCAAGGATGGCTTATGCCTAGGGGCATGCGCTTATTTGAGATCTAAATTATGGTTACAGATAAGATTTTTTAGATACTACCGATAAGAATACCCGTGGCAAAAACCAGAGCACCACCAATGATGACCTGTAAAGAGGCGCGCCAAAAGGGAGTTGACATGTATTTGTTCTGAATCCAGACGATGGCGCCTAGTTCAAAAAAAACAATGATAAAAGCAATAATTGTTGCTACATAAAAAGAGTTGATCAAATAGGGAAGAGTATGACCTAGTCCTCCTAATGTTGTCATAATGCCGCTGGCAAGACCTCTTTTTAATGGCGAACCACGCCCTGATAATTTTCCGTCATCATGGGCTGCTTCTGTGAAACCCATTGAAAGTCCCGCACCAATTGAAGCTGAGAGCCCTATCAAAAAAGTTTGATGCGTGTCTCCCGTGGCAAAAGCTGCGGCAAAAATGGGGGCAAGGGTAGAGACAGAGCCATCCATTAACCCTGCAAGACCTGGTTGAATCCAAGTCAAAAGTGTTTGTCTTTGCGTTTTCGAAGGCTTTTTTATGGTGTGATTTGCCGCTGTTGTTTTTTGGGAGGGATGGCGGTTCTTGCCTTTCACAAGAGAAGTTTTGTCACATAATGAACCGATAGTGTTTGCACGATTATGGCAAGAAAGGCACAAAAGTTGCTTATAATTTTTAAGCTCTTGAAGCCCCATGGCGGTAAAAACCGCGGCTTCCTTAGAGGAATAAGGTTCTAGAGCTTTTGCATATTTTAAATAGAGCGCCGCATGTTGCTCTTTTAATTTGAGCGCTTTAAGTATCACGTTTTGTGCTGAACGAAAGGACAGAGCTTTACGTTGTACAAATGAAAAAAACGATCTCAACATTTTCTGTTCCTCTGCACTTTAGAATAATTCTAAAACATAAGAAAAATAAACCGAAAGTCAATCTAAAAGTTAAAAACTGACAAATTACAAAAAGGTTGCACTGAGAAAAAAGGTGCTGGGATGTTGAGAAAGTACAAGGAGATTCATCAAATGGAGACGACAGGGGCGCATGAAAGAAATGATTACGTGAAAAAATTTAAGAGACAATGTGCTTTATTTTGCTAAAGGGGCGTTTGAATGGAGCATTTCAATGTATTGATGCTCGAGAATATAGGAAAGGAATAAGCTAGCATCATCATTCATTCGATGCGTTCAAAAGACTGTCAGCTCTTAGAATTTGAAATGATTCTTTAAAGGAGATCTTTATTCAAGGGATAAAAGCCCATTTCGCGAGGGGGCCCCCGTGAAGAGTATAGAAGGGTGGAGCGGCAAAATTTCCATGAAATAATATAAACTCCATTGAGTCTTCTTAATCTTTACGCTTCATAAAAGAGCAAGCCGGTATCATCATACACCTTAGCTCCCAGTGTTGCGACAGTCTTTAGAACGGTTCATTATAGGCATGGCATTTTATTGTACAGTTTTACGCCACTTATTCTGCTTGTGGAGGTGTAAGCCAGTATTCTTATGATATTTACGCGCATTTTAGCGTTGTTACAGCTTTTGCATTTAGGTGGATTTGTTAGCGTGTAACGAATTATCTTTTGTGCTGTGATTGCAGGGGCAGGTTTAAGGGTGGGGGTGCATAAATGAAAGAGATATTATCATATCAAATTGTTTGATCACGCATAAAAATTTATGCTTTATGAAGGGGCATTTATCGCCTTGTAACTTGCCTGATATCTTGTATGAAAGCCCAAAATTCAGTAAAATTCTCTCACTTCAAAACTTCTTATATTGAAACAATTCAAATCATTTTCTTGTGTATCACAAGGAGGGGTGTGGTTGTGGGATTGTTAAAAAGTGTGATAAGTGTGCAATATGAGGGGAGTATAATCTCTGTGTAGTGAAGGAGATTGCTCTTAGCATTTTGAAAAATATGTTAAGTTTCGTAGAAAAAGCGGGGAATATATGGAAATTGATGAAAGTTTAGAATGGTTTTTATGTTCTCAAAAAATAACAATACTGCAGGCAGCGTTATTGATAGCGGGCTTGAATCCACTCGTATGTAAATTTCCCGGCGAATATAGCCCTGAAGACAGTGATATTTACGAAGGAGAGGAGCGAGTACCGTTTGATAAAATTGCTTTGTTCCGAGCTGTTTATAGTGACATAGTAAGAGAAGCAAAAGAGGGAAAATTAAGGGTAGAATGGTACTATCTTAGTGGTTTTCGGGTGGGGCATTTGAACGGTCCTATTGCTGAATATTCTTCTGTTTCCCTAGATGATTTAAAAAAATGGCTTTTATTGCGTGGTAAGAGACCTAAAGTTTTTTTCCCTGAGGATGATTCTCGTGACGTTAAGGATCAAAAATATGCGTTTCAAGATCCAACGCATCCACGTTATGCTCCAAAGCTTGCTGCTATTGTTGCGGCATGGGAAGCGGTGAGTGAGGCTGAGGGTGGTAAAACTGTTAAAGGAACGCTTATAAAGTGGCTTAGTGAACATGCCGTTCAGTACAAGTTGGTGGATGATGATAATTTACCAAGAGAGAAGCTTATTGAGGAATTAGCGGCTGTTGCGAATTGGGAACCTACCGGAGGGGCGCCTAAGACACCTGCCAGCTCTCTTTGATCAAAAGAAAAAAAATAAAAAGATCACTAAAATTGTGCTGCTTTTTTTGATAATTTTGAAGGTAATCTCTTTTTCTGGGGGAGATTTTTACTTTTCTTCCCTAGATTATAAGTAATTGTTTTTCAATAAAAATAATTTTTATAGTGTTCCTCTGACTGTTCAGGCGGGGGAAAATAGACATTTTGGGCAGTAAAATTTACCCTGTAGTTTTCGTAACTTACCTCTCTATTTTTGTTTGATTTTTTGGGGCACTTTTAAAATCCATTATAAATTGAAATGAGAATGCAACATGAGAAAAATATTTTCTTTTTTTACGGTGCGTGGAAGTGCAAAAAATCCTCAAGTCAATGCACCGATATTGGAGCAGCCTGTTGCCGATGAGGTGGTACATAAATCGTTTAGAGTAGGTGTATTGTCGTGTTGGTTAAAGTTTGAACTTACCCTTGTTATGGAAAAGGTCAAAGCTGAGCGTCATGTGCGCTCTCCATAAAGAAATCTTGTCATCTATGAGCGAATGAGGATTTCTCTTGAAAAATTTGCACAATAGTAAAACTCGTTAGCAAAACCCGTTCTTTGGCGTAACAAAAAGGATGTCATAAATGATTATCTCATCATAAATATGCTTTAAGAATAACCCTTGCGTGGCGAAAGTCTATGGCGTAGTCTCTATAGACTTTTGTTCCGTGTGTGGTGATTAATGCTCTTGTTTATCTCTTGTCAATGCAAGTGCCCATGAAAGTGATGGGTGTCTATTGCTTCATTGTGATGCTTGGTTGTTCATGTTTAGAAACGACAAGTGTATTAAATGCGATAGGGCTGATAGAAAGGAAAACGTATCCTATAAAAAATAGGTATGTCTTTAAAATAAAGCTGATAAACGAAATTATTTTTTTATCTACCTTTTATATGGTGAGAGAAAGGTATTCAAAGTGCAAGCATAAGCAATTTAGCAGTAAATCCCAAAATAGCTTAATATATCGTTTCTAGGAGAAGAGGAAGAAAGTCTATCTGCAAAAGCTATGTTGGGTCGTGTGACAGGTGAAATAATGCGGTTAGGGCAATAAACAATTGTTTTTGGTGAAGAGATAGAAATCGGTTGGGTGTTGATTTCTGGTTTATTAGAGAATTTTCTTTGTTATTTTGTCAAATACGATCGTTTGAGGTGTGGTCATATAAAGCGAAGCTTTTTTTCAATCTTGGAAAGATATTCCCATTGCGGAAAATCATATAAAGTTTAAGCAACGGCAGAACGATTTTTTGTGCAATGAAATGATAAGTATGTACAACATCTCGGTAATCTCCGTGGGAAACTTTACCGGATCCAAGGTGTGGATATTGTCTTCTGCTTACCCAAAATCGCAAATATTTCAAAACAACAACGGTGGAGAATGAATGTTGGATATGTTCTAGGGAAGGTTGCAAAAAATGGCAGTTTTCAAAAAAATACCAAAAATGACGAAAGGAGCGGTTTCCCACTCCTTCGTTCCTATCTCCCCTTGCGGGGAAGCGGCCACCATTACTGATGCCGTGTATGCTGATATAGGTACACTTATTTTTCTCAAAAGTCAATAGTGTAAATGCGGTAAATATTTAAGCATCAGAGCTACAACTTTATGAAAATCTTCGCAGGATAATCTTGGAACGGTACGTGAGCAACTTAAACGACTTACAGAAACTGTTGTGACATAATTGCAGATAATCCATGCTTTTTTATTCTCTATGGGAGATTGTATTGGATACGCAGCGGGATTATTGGGTTGTGATTTCGTTGAAAAAGGTAAAACTGTCACATTTCCATATAATTTTGCATTCTTAGAAAGCACTAAAACAGGCCGCTTTTTCCAAAATTCAGGGAGTATCGAATCATGAGGAAAATCGCACCAAAAAACTTGCCTGATGCGTGGTGCCGATTTGATTCGTGGTTTTATATGAGGTGGTTTTTCGTAAGGCGCATTTAAATCCCTTTCTTTTATATGCTCACGCCATGCATTATGATCATGTTCCATCATAACACATGGTTCTTCAAGTTTGGTTATATCTAAGGAAATAGGTGATAGGGTAGAAGGCTCTGTGTTCTTATCTTCAGCCATAGCAGACCATTTATATTTATTGGTCCCCTCACTTATTATTTTACGGCTTTTCTATCACGAGTTTTTATCAAAATGTTGCTTATAAGTACAGAGAGGTGAAACCATAAAATGGATGTATCTGCTTATTTTTGTCTTTTGAGTACAACGCTAGAGGAGGGATGTTGGTGACTCGTTGGTGTGGGTGGGTTGGTTTGGCGGTGGGTGGTTTTGGGTGGGGATTGGTGATTGGAGGGTTGTTGGTAGGGGAAAGCGATTGGAGAGAACGAGTGCACGCGGTTTCGTTTCTATTTTATGGTTAGAGTTTTTTATGGATTGAAAGGAGCCCTTTTGAAGTAATATAGAGGCTTATAAGGGAGAAAAATAGGCTTGAGACGACATTCCAACCGGCAAATGAAAGAAAAAGAAAGCGTGTGGATGCTTCAGAACAAGAAGGGGGATGAATGCTATTTAATTGGTTAAGCAGCTGGTTAATGTCTGAGGTTTTTCTGACTGCGCTTAAACCACAGCTGAGGGGAGCTTCCCAAAAGCCATATTCAACACCCGCATGATAAACGGCTAAAACAAGGCTGATGCACATTAAGACAAAAACACACAAAAACAAAAGTTGTATCCAAGCAGTTATGCGAAAAAAATATGCCCCAAAACCTGCTAAGAGCAAAAATGGTATGGCTCCATAATAAGGAAAACGCTCTATGAGACATAAATCGCAAGGAAGATATCCTCCGAAATATTCAAAACCAAGGGCAATACCTATTGTGGCAGACAAGCAAAAAGCGAGAAAAAAAGCCCATAAACTTTGTTCTTTTCTGCTGGGTTCAAGATGAAGGTGTTTGTGTAAAAGTGGGTGAGAAGACAAAACGCATGCCATTAAGTCTGTTCCTTATAAAAGCTTCCTGTTTAAAAAAGCTATGAAAATCCCATAAATTAAAAGGAGGCTAACACAACCAATGAGAACAATCCATTTGAAATGCTGTACTAGAAAATTCATTGCTTTTTGTCCAAAATGTTTAATCAGCCACGCGAGAAGATAAAAACGAGCGCCTCTAGAAAAAATACAAATAAGCATGAAAAGTTCAAGACGTACACTCATAACACCGGCCAAAATTGTGACAATCTTGATGGGGGGAAGATGAAAAAAACCTGATGTTATCAGTAAAATGATTAGAAATTGCAGGGTTGCACTATTTTTCAGAGATTCAAAACTTTCAACCTTACCATAAATTTCTAAAATGGGTTTGGCAAGGGTATCATAGGCAAAATGTCCGATAAACCAACCGGCAATGCCTCCTAATACAGAACAGATTGTCGCAATTAAAGCATAGCGATAAACCCGCTTTTGATGGATAAGAAGCATCGGAATATATAAAACATCTATGGGAATTGGAAAAACAGAACTTTCAATAAAGGCAATGAAACCAAGCCAGTGTGGTGCTGTACGCCGATTTGCTAAAGAAATCGTCCAAAGCTTTAATTTGTTTAATATCATGAGGCTTTTTATAAGTTTAAGAGGTAAAGACTTTACAAATGAGATTGCTATAAATCCGGTAGAGAAATCCAATAAAGAAAATATTCCATAAAATAGATAAGAAAATGATATGAATTCTTAAAAAATGAGAAGTCTTCTGTTGACGAATCTGTTCTTCTTCATATAGTGCAAAGGAATAATCGACAAGTCTGTCTTTTATAGTCCTGTCTTTTATAGCAGTGTGCGGGTGTGGTGGAACTGGTAGACGCGCCAGACTCAAAATCTGGTTCCGAGAGGAGTGTCGGTTCGAGTCCGACCACCCGCACCACTTCATAAATATTTTCCTTTATCCTGTTATGGCGCATCGCTTTGATTTATAAAACATGGGGGGTATAAAACATGGGATTTATAGACCGTGTTCAATGTTTTGCATGTTGAATGAAAAACCTCGAATACCGTAGGATTCTCTCATTTCAAGTCTGCTTATAGTAAATCAACCAAAATCATGTCGCTTGTACGTTACAAGCTAGATGAGCTCGCGTGGAGTGAAATTTTACAAAAAATGAATAAAAATGCCTCTTATGAACCGTTTCAAGGGCATCATTGGAGGTTAAAGTGTATGATGGATGGGGGGGTGCCTGCTTGCACTTTTATGAAGTGTAGAGATGGTGCTCTATAGATTTTATATTCTTGTAGGTGCTGTCGCAAAATGGGCTTGAGGGTTTTGAGAGCTGTTTCTTTAAAACACGCATGTGAATTGGCAACCCAAGTGTCTTGGATTTGAGTGTGTTTGGTTTGAAGCGTTGTCGTATGACATGAGGGGCGTGATCGCCAAAAAGATATGTGAGCAACAAAAACATGGGGTAGTGCGTAATCTCCACTCTTTAAAAGGCAGGAGCATGAGAGGCTTAAAAGATTTTGCTTTAGAGGCTTTTGAAAGTTGTAAAGCAGAGGGAAATGGTAAGGTTGGAAATTGGTTTTTTACCTTGACAACTTCATGTTCTCTCCAAATGAAGCTGTCTTCCCGTTACAGAAATTACATAAACAGAGAACCGCAATATCCTCTCTCCACTCTGGCATATAATAGCGGTAAAATACTGTTGTTTGAAGTGTGGTCATATAGGGCATACTTCCTTGAAACGTTACAGTATTTTTTTCGGTGTGTGTTGGATATTCTTCAGTGTTTATCTTGCTTGAGATTTAAGGGCATTCCATGAGGAGGAACCCAAAGAAGCCCGCCCAAGATCCCCCAATATCTCCCAAGAGTCTCCAAGGGTTTTTGTGCTTTTATAAACGGACATGGTGTTTAAAAATGGGTGTTTAAAAATGGGTGTTTAGAATCTTTATCCTTTAAGAGCGGGGAGGCCAAGTCAACATCATCTTATAAAACTGCAATTGATGCACAATATCTATATTTATTTTAAAGAAATATCTCTTAAATAACGGCTCTCATTTATTTTACGATGGCACCCAGTGGTATGATGGTAAAGCTTTTATATTCCAAAGGCATTACATGAAAGGCTGAGAGGATAGGAGCTTGCTTTAAGAGAGGGAGAGGCTTTATTGTTTCGTGACTATTTGTTTACAGTTTAGTACAGGTTTTTAGAATCTACGTCTTTTTAGGGGGAAAGGGGCATTAAAAAACCCCGTTTTTAACGGGGTTTTTTAATCGTTCAATTTTTCTACAAAACTTAGAATTTATAAGCGATACCAAAGCGAACATCATGCGTTTGAGAAGAGATTTTAAGGTTATCGTTTGCAAATTTCTTTTTAAAAAAATCTGAATAACGATATTCTGTACGCATGATGATATTATCTGTCATTGCAAGATCAAAACCACCACCAACAGTGTAACCAAACATTGTTTTTGTCTCATCTAACACATTGCCAGAAGCAAAAATTGTCGAATCTTCTTGCGATTTTGATAAAAGTGACATGATATATTGCATCTGTCTATAGGCTATACCCCCTGCAATATAAGGCATAAGACGATGGGAAGCAAAACCAATGCGCGCGCGCGTGGCACCAGACCACGTTTCTTTCAATGTTACACTGCTAACAACAATGTCACCATAGTTGGATATCGTTTCACCCTGAGCTGCAGGTTTTATGATAGGAATCCCAGCTTTTTTAAAGGCAATGTTAATGGAGTTTGATTCATCTAGAATTTTCTTTCCATTGTCTGTTTGGGTGCTTTTCCTTCCAGACCAGACCATATCGGTATCAAAACCGAAAACAAGATCTCCCAGATCAATATTAGAACCTGCATACAAACCTGCTCTCAATCCTGATAGTTTCGGTGATAAATCTCTATCAACCCAAGCCCATTTTCCGCCCCTAGCTTCTTGTGCGTAATTTAGAGTATTTTTATTGGAAAAATATCCAATTTGTCCTCCAAAATAAAAACCAGACCAAGAAAAAGGTGCAGAAACAGTAACCGGTGAAATACGTGACGATGAAACATCTTGCAATGAAACCTTCGGTTCTGATTGCTTAAAGATTACCGTATCTGCTGCTTGCGCTGTTGAAGCGGTAATGAAGGTGAAAATAGATAGTGCAACTAAACATTTTGTTTTCATAAAAACGTCCCCAATTTATTTCAGATACAAATCGTATTATATACAAATTGGTTAAAAAAATCTATAATTAATATCATTATGAAAACTAAAACACTCAAAAACTCTATAATTATCCATATTTAAGCGTTCTTAAAACTTGTTTTCATGCTATTATGCCGGGTTTATATTGATTTTTCAGGATTTTTTTATACGCCTTCAGTGTTCTCTGTGTTTTAGAAAAAATTATAGTATAGTAAATAAGCTTTTTACTTATTAAAAAACATTATTTTATATATATTAAAACACTTTTTGTTATTAAATGTATTATCCATTATGATTGACATCAATGTGCTTACATATTCAATTGATCGTAAAAAATGCATATTGGCACCATCATATTCTTTGCTCGTTTCTGATATTGCATAGCTTTGTATTGCGATAGCCTTTTGAGCACTTGAGGGGATGAGCGACTTTATTTCTTTTTTATCTATATGCCACTTTTGCTTATGATAATCCAAGCGAATAGTTTTGATTGATTGAATGGAATACGAAGAATAAGAAGGAGTAAAGTGCGAGAATCTCAAGTCTCATGAGGTTTCTTATACGTCATGTAAAACGGATAAACTCTCCGTTCCGTTCGCTTAAAGACGGAACGTGGATGAGAGCCTAAAAACTGAATGTCGTTGGCGATTTTAAAGAGATTAGCGCGTGCCATTCAGGTTTTTGTGGAAATGGGTGAGGGCGCTATAATGGGCAAATGCCTCCAATTTCTTGCGAGCTGTCAAGGATATCCCCGTTAGAGAGCTGATTGTTTCAGCAAAGGTCAAAACCTTTCGGTGCATTGAATTTTGTTCCAACAGCTGTTCCTCTATTGAGCACTCCCATCTTCACGCTTCATAAAGGAGACATTTCTCAATGTTCCTAAATCCATTTCATGACAGCGATTGTGAATGGTATAATAATAAATCTATTGAGCACCTCTTTTACGCTTCATAAAGGAGCACGCCGGTACCATTACTATATTTGCCAGTTCGTGGGGTTGTTGTGACAGTCCTCTCCACAATGTTGTGACAGAGGCCCCTTTTGTCCGTTGTGACAGTCCTTGGCACTTGAGGTGGTTCATTAGAGGCGTTTGTAGTCCTTATCGGATACAATTTCTATTCATACATTCATTGCGTTTGTGATGTGCAAGTCAGTGATTTTGATTGATGCAACATGGGACCGATTTAAAATGAGAAAATCTTACGGTATTTAGGATTCTCGTTCAATATGGATAACGCTAGATTATCATTATAAATAAACACATTATCTCATTGAGATAAGAGTTATCTACCCAATGTTATCAATAATGATAACATTGTAAAGCGTAACTACGATGAATTCATTAATCTTTTTATACTTTGATTGAAATTATGTCTATTAATACCGATAATACCGATTTTTTTGAGCTAATTCTGTTTGGTTGATAGCTAATAGATTTTCAAAATCAAGACGCGAAGCTAGAATGAAAAACACCTTAAGGTCATATCCATTTAAATCACTTTCTGCCAGTATAGCTATTGGGTGTTGAGCTATGACTATCCATGCCTTTGCAAAACCGTTGTGCCTTTTAAGTACAATATAAGCAACAAAACCACCCATAGCATAAATGCGGATCAGAGCCTAAAATGAACGCTGTGGGTAATTGTTATCAGTCATCATCGGGGTGTTTACACCCCGATCTTTTGACAGAAAGATTTGTTTTAAGATGTTTGCATCTTTTTTAGTGGGTTGTTTATTGGGGAGCAATCATCTTTTTAGGATCAACTAATCGGTCATAATCCTCTACAAAAACACCTGCTTTTAATGCTTCGGTGCGCAAAGTTGTATCATTTTTATGCGCTGCTTTGGCAATTTCAGCAGCTTTTTCATAGCCAATTTCTGGTGCAAGAGCTGTGACTAACATGAGTGAGCGCTCCATGAGTGAGTGAATATGAACACGATTGGCTCGTAATCCTTGAATGCAATGCATATCAAAAGAACGCATGCAATCACCAAGAAGGGTAATTGATTGTAAAACGTTATAGCCAATAACAGGTTTATAAACGTTGAGTTCAAAATGTCCTTGGCTTGCGGCAAAGGTTACGCTGGTGTGATTACCAAAAACTTGGCATGCGACCATGGTTAAGGCTTCACATTGCGTGGGGTTGACTTTGCCGGGCATAATAGAAGATCCGGGTTCATTTTCAGGAAGACTGAGTTCCCCTAAACCGGAACGTGGACCAGAGCCTAAAAACCGAATGTCATTGGCAATTTTAAACAGATCAGCAGCGAGAGCATTCAAGCTCCCGTGGAAATGCGCAAGGGCGCCATGATGGGCAAGTGCTTCAAATTTATTGCTGGCAGTTTGGAACGTTATTTCTGTGAGAGTGCTCACTGTTTGCGCAAAAGCAACGTCAAAACCTTTTGGCGCATTCAGCCCTGTGCCAACAGCCGTACCACCTTGAGCAAGCATTTGGACATCGGTTAGAGCATTTTCAATACGCTGAAAATTGGCTTCTAATGCGGCACGATAGCCTGAAAATTCTTGCCCTAAGGTTAAAGGGGTTGCATCTTGCGTATGGGTGCGGCCGATTTTAATGATATCTGCAAATTCTTGCTCTTTTTGTTTTAATGTCGCAATAAGAGCTTCAAGGATTGGCAGTAAGTGTTGGCGTGTTTGCAACGTGGTGGCAATGTGAAGCGCCGTGGGAAAGGAATCGTTCGATGATTGGCTCATGTTGACATGGTCATTGGGATGAACTGGTTTTTTGCTTCCAAGTTTTCCTCCCAAAATCTTACTAGCACGATTAGCAATGACTTCATTGACATTCATATTGCTTTGTGTGCCAGAACCTGTTTGCCAGACGGACAGTGGAAAATGCGTATCAAAATCGCCAGCAAGCACTTCATCAGCGGCGGCAATAATTGCTTTTCCAATATTTTCTGGTAGTTTTCCTTTGCCCATATTTACAATCGCTGCTGCTTTTTTGACAAGGACTAAGGCATAGATGATGGCAAGAGGCTGCTTTTCACTGCCAATATTAAAATTATGCAGAGAACGTTCAGTTTGTGCGCCCCAATAACGATCTTGACGTACCGAAATCGTTCCAAAGCTATCCGTTTCCTGACGTGTTTCAACCATGATAAGATCCTTTTTTGTTCACGGGTTCTCAAAAAAGATAGATAACGCGAAAGTGCAATAAGAGGCAAGACTTTGAAGCTTCATTTAGAGAAATTATTTTTATGGCTATTCTTGACATTGAGAGATGCCGATTTTATATCTAACACATGCTAGCACTCGTAATTTGAGAGTGCTAGCAAGAACTTTTAAGATTAATTCAATTATGTTCAGTTTTAAGGATTTAAAACATGGCTAATATACAATTCCGCCCACTTCACGACCGTGTCGTTGTCCGTCGGGTTGAATCTGAAAATAAAACGGCTGGTGGGATTATCATCCCTGATACAGCAAAAGAAAAACCCCAAGAAGGCGAAGTGATTGCTGTTGGCAATGGCGCTCTCGATGATAACGGAAAGCGCGTGCCTTTAGAAGTCAAAACAGGAGACCGTATTTTGTTTGGAAAATGGTCTGGAACTGAAGTCAAGATTAATGGGGAAGACCTCCTCATCATGAAAGAATCTGACATTATGGGAATTATGGGCTAATTGAAGCACTTAGTTTTTCATTGTGTACTATTTTGAGAAAACTCCAAGGAGAAATTAAATGGCTGCTAAAGAAGTCAAATTTGGCCGTGAAGCGCGTGAGCGTTTGTTGCGCGGTGTCGACATCCTTGCTAATGCTGTTAAGGTGACACTCGGCCCTAAAGGTCGCAATGTGGTGATTGATAAATCATTCGGTGCGCCTCGTATCACAAAAGATGGTGTATCCGTTGCAAAGGAAATCGAACTGGAAGATAAGTTCGAAAATATGGGTGCACAAATGTTGCGCGAAGTTGCTTCTAAAACCAATGATATCGCTGGTGATGGAACAACAACAGCAACTGTTTTAGGACAAGCTATTGTGCAAGAAGGTGTTAAAGCTGTTGCTGCGGGCATGAACCCAATGGATCTTAAACGTGGGATTGATGCTGCTGTTGAAGAAGTGGTGGCAAACCTCTTCAAAAAAGCAAAAAAAATCCAAACTTCAGCAGAAATTGCACAGGTGGGAACAATTTCCGCTAATGGCGCTGCTGAAATCGGTAAAATGATCGCTGATGCTATGGAAAAAGTGGGCAATGAAGGCGTCATTACCGTGGAAGAAGCTAAAACCGCTGAAACGGAATTAGAAGTCGTTGAAGGAATGCAATTTGACCGTGGGTATCTTTCCCCTTATTTTGTCACAAATGCTGAGAAAATGGTCGCTGATCTTGATGATCCTTACATTCTCATTCACGAAAAGAAATTGTCTAATTTGCAATCTCTTCTTCCTGTGCTTGAAGCTGTTGTTCAGTCTGGAAAACCACTTCTCATTATCGCTGAAGATGTGGAAGGTGAAGCTTTGGCAACGCTCGTTGTCAACAAATTGCGTGGTGGTTTGAAAATTGCTGCTGTAAAAGCTCCTGGATTTGGTGACCGTCGTAAAGCAATGTTAGAGGATATCGCTATCTTGACATCCGGACAGGTTATTTCTGAAGATGTGGGCATTAAACTTGAAAATGTCACTTTGGATATGCTTGGACGTGCAAAGAAAGTGAATATTTCTAAAGAAAACACCACCATTATTGATGGTGCTGGACAAAAGAGCGAAATTACTGCTCGCGTCAATCAAATCAAGGCTCAGATTGAAGAAACAACTTCTGACTATGACCGTGAAAAATTGCAAGAAAGACTTGCTAAACTCGCTGGTGGTGTTGCTGTTATCCGTGTGGGTGGTGCAACAGAAGTTGAAGTGAAAGAAAAGAAAGACCGTGTTGATGATGCTTTGAATGCAACACGTGCTGCTGTTGAAGAAGGTATTGTTGCTGGTGGTGGTACCGCATTGTTGCGTGCAGCAAATGCGTTGACCGTTAAGGGAAGTAATCCTGACCAAGAAGCTGGTATTAGTATCGTTCGTCGTGCTCTACAAGCACCAGCGCGCCAGATTGCAAGCAATGCTGGTGAAGAAGCCGCTATTATTGTGGGCAAAGTGCTGGAAAATAATGCTGACACTTATGGTTACAATACCGCAACTGGTGAATTCGGTGATTTGATTGCTTTGGGAATTGTTGATCCTGTGAAAGTTGTGCGTTCTGCTCTTCAGAATGCGGCTTCAATTGCGAGCCTTCTGATCACAACAGAAGCAATGGTTGCTGAAGTTCCAAAGAAAGATACACCAATGCCTCCGATGCCTGCTGGCGGAATGGGTGGAATGGGCGGAATGGATTTCTAAGCTCTTATTCCATAGAAGTAATAAAGAAACGGGTCTTCTGGGCCCGTTTTTTTTTATGCTTTTTCATGTTTTCCAACCGGTGAATTTGGTGATTTGATTGCTTTCAAGAATTGTTGATCCCGTGAAAGTTTTTGCGTTCTGCTCTTCAGAATGCGGCTTCAATTGCGAGCCTTCTGATCACAACAGAAGCAATGGTTGCTGAAGTTCCA
>NZ_JBHIRJ010000002.1:83329-113722 GCF_042197045.1 Bartonella sp. AA74HLJMH | reverse complement strand
AAGAAAGATACACCAATGCCTCCGATGCCTGCTGGCGGAATGGGTGGAATGGATTTCTAAGCTCTTTTCCATAGACGTAATAAAGAAACGGGTCTTCTGTGCCCGTTTTTTTTTATGCTTTTTCACGTTTCATACAGTTTTTCCTTTTATGATAGTTTCTTTATCTTATAGGATTGTTCTATTCTCCTCTGGTTGATCTACCGTTATTGTGAATGAATTTCACTCTTAATCCATAGCTTTTTCTCTTGTTTTTATGAAATGTTTCTATTGTGCGGGGATCGTGGTTTCCTTTGAAAATATTGTGCTAATAAAAATATAACCATTTGATTTATAATCATTTATTCCTAATACAGTTCTGTTTTTTTATTTCAGGTTTATGCATGCATCGTTAAAAAATCCTGGGTTTGTGCTTCATAAGGTGAGAGGTCACTACGGTTTTTATGAACCAACGCAATCATTAAAAGTCAGTAGTTAAAAAGAGTCAGTAGTTAAGAGTTAGTACCTATTGAGCGTTGGAAAGACAGAGTTGAAAAGAGCATGATGGGGCTGGTTTGTTTTTTATGAATAAGATGCTGGTATTTCAAGCTTTTGCATAGGAGAGATAAGCATCTCTCTGTTTCGTTGATCTCTGAAATGGGGAGACTGCTCCATTTGAGAAGCTTAAAGATAAAAGCTAATTTTTCGCCTTGCTCTCATCTTTTTTTCGGTAAGCTCATCACCTAAACTGGAGCCAAACCCATATTGTTATACTCAAGTTCTGTTTGTTGCCTATATTGTGACAGAAAATTCTTGGGGGGGGGGAGCAATTTTTGAACTAAGGGGACCATGACAGGTAGCCGAAAAAAATCATGACAAGACAGTAGGCGCGCTTGTTTTAGAATTTTTAATGCTTCTGATGATAAAGGCACGCGAAATTCTGTTGTAGCCTCATGCCTTCTTTTCATATTTTCGAGCCAAGGGTTTTCCATATATTCTCTTCAACTTGACCTTTATGCATAGAACATAAGGGAATTGAGAGGGTGGAAATTGAGAGACAGGGAATTGGGAGGCAGGGTATTGGGAGGGTGGAAATTGGGAGTCAGGGCATTGAGAGGGTGGAAATTGGGAGGCAGGGTATTGGGAGGCAGGGCATTGGGAAGGTGAGAGGAGGATGAGAGGTTTTATGTAAGGCTACCATTACATTGCTTGTTTATGCGCTTCTTTAAAAGAAATGTCTTTTAATACAAATTCTTGGCAATGCTATTTATGAAGAGTATAAAATCATTTGGATATCAATAGATTATTAAAAAAATGTATGTTGGTATGATCCTTTTCTTATGTTACCAAAGTTGCTGACTTACGCGTTGGTTAAAAATCTCTCTTCATGCCCTTAAATTCATTTCATGAAAGTGTTTGTGAAGAGTGTATAAAAATTTCTCGTGAGACATGAAAAATCATCAATAAAACTCCATGTTATTCAAAAAATAACGAATGGCTTTTTATATTTAAAAGATTTAACATGTCTCACGTTTTTTATTTATTTTAGAGCTGAATATTCGATTTTTGTGTAAAAATACTTCCCAGCACATCTATGATCCGTGAAAAATCAAGTGCTAATAAGAAAATGATGAATATAATCCACTTCGTATAGCGTGACATCATTTTTACACTTTTATACGTTGTGATGATTTCTTGTAGGATTTCTTTTTCCTTTTCTGTAAGCTCTGTTTGTTTTTCTGTTTTTTTTCTAGCCATGTTTCCACCCACACAAGCCTTCCCCTTGTTTGTTATGCTTTAAAATATCTCTTGCGAGATTTGAACTGATGATATTGAGATCTTTTTTGTCTAAATAAATGGGCATCCAACCAACGCAAGAAAAAGGCTCATTGATTGTTTTTATCGCGCAACCAGTGAGTAAGAGCAGCGCGTACATCAGCATCACTTTTTTGATTAATTTCATTTTCCACCTCTAGCCGTGTTGTTGATGACTTTAGCGTTTTTTCTATTTGCTTTTGTTGTTCAACCTTCTTTCCAAGAGTGAAAGCTTTTGCTAAAGCGATAAAAAAAGCGGTCAGAGCCGCTCCTGTTATCATCAGATTTTTTTTCAACCACCACATCATAAGCGCTGCTCCCGAAACCGTTTTGCCACAAAGAAAATGCCAACGCAGGCGGCTAAAACCATAATGGTTGCTAATGCCCATTGGATAGGACCATTGCCTGCCAATAAGCCCCCAAGTCCAGAAAAAGAACCAATAATCGGTGTAAGCGCTTCTGCTTTGAAAAATCCCATTGGAGCTTGCGTTTCTACAGTTTGGTAGTTGGGAGAAACATAAGCCCCTTTTGCCCATAATCCCGATTCTGCTGCACGACGGTGCACTAAACCGTGAAGACGTTTTCCTCCTGCTTTAGTCCACTTTTGTAACTCAGCAGGGACAGCCTCATATTCGCCATTATTGAGCTTTTTTAGAAGGGTCGAATTACAAAAAGCCGATGTTCCTATATTATAGCAAAACGATACGAGCGCGGCGAATTGTTCATCCGTTAAAGAAACCGTCACATGTTTTTCAACGGTATTTTCAAATTGTCTTAAATCTTGAGAAAGAACTTCTTCTGCTTGTTTTTCAGTAATGATCATGCCCTTGTGAACGAACGGTTTGCCAGCCGCGCTGGTATGACCATAGCCAATTGTCCACACCCCGATGGCATCTTTATAGGCTTGTAAACGCAATCCTTCCCATTGTTTAATGAGCGCAAGCCCTGCTTTAGATATTTTTCTCATTTGCTTCTCCATAAAATAAAGCCTCACGTTAACGTGAGGCTGGTTGACAGATTAAAAATGAATTTTTTCACGCTTCAAAAACAGAAGAGATGTGAAACTTTTATGAAATCAAAAGGTTGGTTGTGACATCTTAGGGAATGGGGGAATGGTTGGCCAAGAGGGATAATGGCTGGGCAAGTGGAATAATGGTTGGGCAAGTGGAATAATGGTTGGGCAAGAGGAGTAATAGTTGGGCAAGAGGGATAATGGTTGGGCAAGAGGAGTAATGGTTGGCCAAGTGGGATAATGGTTGGGCTGGTGTTTTCCGTTAAGAGAGGTTGTTGATTTTAAGAGCTTGTCCTGGTGTTTTTGATGGAGCCTTCTTGGGGTGCGGGAAGCTGTTTGGTTGATGCACGATAAGTGTGGTCTATTGCGGTTGTTTGGTCGTATGGCATTGATGTGGGGGTGTTTGAGATACGAAGTGGATACTCTCAGAAAAACAAGACATATGCTTTTACTGAAGACGAAAGCATTCAATATTTTATGTATCAAACGTTTTGCTTATCCAAAGAGTCTCATTGTTACACAGAGCTTTGGGCTAACAAGAGCTGTGGAATTTTGATACAATTTTAAGAGGGGCTGGTTTTTATAGGACAATGGTGCTTTTTCTTTAAGAGGAAAGTTGTTTGCTATTTTTGTTTTATGAGCGCAAAAGCTGGTTTGCTTAGAGAAATCTTAGCCGTAAAGCAGCCTCTCTTCGTTCTTTGATGAATAGGAATATGGAAAAAGCCTCACTTACATCATTAGAGATTTGTATTCTGTGGCTCTTTTTCTGTGTTGTGAAACGGAAACAGTTTTTCCTTCTGTTGCTACCAAGCTTCTCTCAAACCTCTCGTTTAGGGTTTCGCCTTTTTTGTTTACTTTCTCCTGTGCTGCTTCTGGATTGGCTTTTAGATATTCCCCAAGACGTCTTCTTCCTTGCACGTGTTTGTAAAAAGAGGTTGGAAGATATGAATCCAATTTTTCAGCAGGTAAAGGCGTGTCTGGTTTACATAAGACACCTTTAATATTATCTTTGTGCAGTCTTTCTAATTTAGCAGATTCGGTATGAAGCTTTTTAGCGAGCGCTAAACAAAACATTCCGCATTCAGAGGAACTGCGTTGAATGTCCATTTCTGCCATGGCAAAAGAACAGTTGGGCAAATTATGCGCTTTAAGGGCCAATTGCGTCCTTAATGCGAGTACCGCTGGTTTCATATTGTTGAATGTTGTAGGTTCAAAAAATATCACCGATGTTTTGTCCTCTATGGTTTGATGATCAATGACCGCAAAATGGATTCCCCTGTCCTTTGTGTGAATGATAAATCTAGAAGATTGAACGCCGTTTTCGATGGCTTCTTTGAGTGCAAGGGCAAAGCCGTGAGATGATGCTGCCAATTGAAGACGCATGTCGGGATATTTACGATTTGCCTGATCTACCAAGGCTGGCATTAGTTTAAGGTCTGTACTTGCATAATCAGCTGTGAACCAACGACCCGTTGAGATATCATCCTCTAAACGGGCAATGATACTTTTTAATTCTTCACGATTGAATGGGATATTTTTGCCTTTTTCGCTACTGGGTTGTTCTAAATGTGCAGTAAGAGTGTCTAACGATGCATTTGCACTTGCTCCTTCTGGTGTTTGTGAGGAATGAGGGAGGGAAGAATCTTGTGGCTTCATACTATTAGCCTCCATATTGATAATCTATAGGTGATATTATCTTCTTCAATTCTGGCTAAACAATGTTTGCAGGAAAGATTTTTAGCTAGAAAAAACAAAGAGATGAAATCATCTTTATTTAAATTACGAAAGACAAAACCCCACGCTTTTCAGAGTCAAAGGTAAGGTATCTTTTTATCTTTTAAGAGATCACGCTGCTTACTGTTTGCATCTATACCTCTTTACCTCTTTCAAAGGGAAAAGAAGATTTGCTAACAGCAATTTATGCCTTACCGTAAAGCTACAGAGCTTCATTCTTCGTGGATGTGGAATATGGCTATGGCCAAAACGCTTATTACATCATTAGAGATTTGTATTCTGTGGCTCTTTTTCTGTGTTGTGAAACAGAAACAGTTTTTGTCTCTGTTGCTACCAAGCTTCTCTCAAATCTTTCGGTTAGGGTTTCGCCTTTTTTGTTTACTTTCTCCTGTGCTGCTTCTGGATTGGCTTTTAGATATTCCCCAAGACGTCTTCTGCCTTGTACGTGTTTGTATAAACGAGCTGGAAGATATGGATCTAATTTTTCAGCAGGTAAAGGCGTGTCTGGTTCACATAACACACCCTTAATATTATCTTTGTGTAGTCTTTCTAATTTTTGAGCTTCGAGATAAAGCTTTTTGGCAAGGCTTAAGCTGAACATCCCACATTCAGAGGAGCTTCGTTGAATATCCATTTCTACCATGGCAAAATGAATATTCGGAAATTGGTGATGTTCAATGGATTGTCGCGTTCTTAATGCAAGTAATGCGGGAAGCGTGTCACGCAGTGAGGTAGGTTCTAAAAATATCAGAGATGTTTTATTATCAATGGTTTGATGATCGACAACCGCAAAATGAATTCCACTATCTTGTGCGTTAACGATCAGCCTAGAAGATTTTATGCCCTTTTCGAGCGTTTCTTTGAGTGCAAGGGCAAAGCCGTCAGGGGGGCTTGTAAGTTTGAGATTCATCTCTGGATATTTACGATTTGCTTGATCGACCAAGGCTGGCATCATGTACAGATCTAGAATATCATAATAATTTTTGATCCAACTGCCATCGGCATTATGCTTTTCTAAACCGGCAATAATATCTTTTAATTCCGCACGATTAAAAGGGGTGTTTGTTATTTTTTCAATGTTAAGCCGTTCTAAATGTGCAGTAAGAGTGTCTAATGATGCATTTGCATGCGCCCCTTCAGGTGCACTGGCCCCTTCTGGGGTTTGTGAGGAATGTGGTGGGGGAGAATCTTGTGGCTTCATAATCTTAGCCTCTATGTTGATGATCGATAAGTGATACTATCTTCTTCAATTCTGGCTAAACAATGTTTTGAAAAACAAGCCTTTGCATCTTGAAAGGTGAGGCGATGAGAGCATAATGATATCGTTTTCATATTTTTATGCGTGTATTGCTCATCATTGCTGTGATGTATGATATTGGTATTTTATGGGGGGATTATTAGGGCGTTCTATTGGGAGCCCTTATTGAATACCACTTGTTTTGAAAATCTCAAAATTATGGGGCTGTTGGTGATGCAAATTGTGTAATGCAAAAGAAAACAGTCAGAAAAAGACGAAAGATACCTTCAAACCGTAAAGTTTTAAACATTGTTGCGAAACACACTGTTTTATAACAGTCTATAATAACTTATAACAGTCTATAATAATGCGAAAATTTTATGATGAAATCTGGACGCAGAAAACCCCTTACCGCACCCATCATTAAATACGATTTTTCATATTCTGTCAACCGCAAAACGATTATTTTTCCTCCTTTATCGCGGGAAAAATCTACAGAAAAAAGCTCATTCATTGGCTATGCAGCAAAATATCTTGTTTTAATGGAAAAGTTTTTGATGTGGCAAAAAACATTTTCTCCTTTGAGAAAGGAGGGGACAAGATGAAGGGAGAATTGTGGTTTTGAAATCCGTGGTATTTTATTGATGGAATTGGGAAGGTGGTGGTTGGAAGGTGTTGCGGGGCAAAGCTTTAGGTGTTGGCGATTTGTGGGGGTGATTGGGGCTATGCTGGCTGTCGTATTAGCGGTGGTGTGATGTGGGGGGGTGGAGGGTTATCGGTGCAGTTGTTGATGAGGGAGGAGATTGTTGGTAGGGGCTTTTTCTTTCGTTTAAGGGATGATGCTTTTAATTTTGTCAAAGATCAACGGGTTGTTTTAATGATAAGATATTGATTTATAGTGGATATTTTATCGTTATTTATCTTGAATGAGAAACCCAGATTATGCTGAAATAAAAGCCATAGTTTTTGTCCGTCATAAGATCAGGAAAGCCATATGGAATTGTACAAGAAAAGACGTAAAATGACGATAATGAATTGTCTGAAGAGCTAAGGATGTCGCGATATTGGGTGAAGTGTATGATGAGGGTGGTTTGTTACAATGGGGGTAGAGGGAAGAATGTTGCTGTTTTTTAAAGAGGGGGCAATATTTATCCTGTCCATGCCGTGAATATGCCGTGAAATATTGTCCTTTGAGGCATGGTTAAGTGAGGCATGGGTAGGTATAAGGTTAAGTCTCTTTGACAGTTGAAGTATTTTTTTAAAGGGCGTGGTGGATATTTTTAAGCTTGTTAACCCATGAAATTCTATGAAAGGGCATGCTCAGTGGATCTCAAGTGTCACTTGCCAAAGGGGACTTTATAAAGGCGCTGGTTATAAAGAGGCATGTTATAAAAGGAGGGGGAGAATCTTTATCCTGTGAGGGGGAGGAAATGATGGGTGTTTTAGCCAAGGCTCTTTTGGGTAGAACTGTCAAAATGTTTATAAAGGGCATCAAGAATAATACGCAACGAACCAACAAGATTAGGCAGCGGTTGATCTTCTATAACAAGATAGTGTAATGCCGCATGAAAGTTGTGTTGACGATGTAGATATTGTGCTTCTTTAATCGCTTCTTGCATAGCTTCATAGTGTTCCGTTGCTCTTTGGACCCATTGCTTTTTTGCTTTCTCATCTGATGCGCTGTGCGTAAAACCATCGTAATAACCGTTTGGTAAACCTTTTGCACATAAATAGTCGTTTCTAATTTGCAAGTATTGTTGCGCCGTGTCATATTGCTCTTTACTGATGCCTGATGAAGCCTCTTTATAGCCAAGCAAACAAAGACGCCCAATATAGGTTCCGACAAGCGGATTTTTCGCTTCTTCGAGGCTTAAACCAAAGTGTTTTGCACGCATTTCAATCGCAGATTGAAGCGCAGATTCGCTGGAACTTTGGGCACGTGAAATACAGCTATTGGGCTCTCGCTTTCCTGTTATTTTCGATCTACCGCGTTTTTTACGTATTTTCATGAACTTAACCATTTGAATGAAAAAGAAACTGTCTGTTGATGGGGGACAGTGATGTAAAAAGCACTTGGCGCAAATATTGGGGGGAGCAAATACTTAAAAGGAGGAAAATACTTAAAAGGAGGAAAATACTTAAAAAGAGGAAAATACTGGGGGAGTGAGCAAATACTGGGAAATATCAGCCGTTGCAGATCAAAAAACAAACGATACTAAAGGCGTTTTAAATGCAAAGAAAAGCAACGGTGTGGGGCGAAAAAATCATCTTTAAGGTGGTTTCTTACCTTTTTTATCTTATCCCTATCAGTCTTATCTTCCGCCCCTGTCATGCTTATTTTTTTATTGCTAGCGGATTATTTGCTTTTTAAATATTTCTTAACTGTTCTTGAGAGATTGAAGGAAAATTTTTGTCAAATGTGAATGAAAAAATAACAATGGATTTCAAGGGCATGTCATCGTCTTTCTAATAGGAAGTTTTTTCTAATGGGATTATTTGTCTCTTTTTTCACGAGCGCTTTGTGGAAATTTTTCAATTCCACTTTTGAAAGGTCATTGTTTTCTTAAGTTGGAAGCTTTTTATTTGGGTTCTCTTATTTTTTTGTTGTTGGGCGCTTTCCCAAGATATTTGATATACATCACGCTGTTAAGCATACTTTTATCCTTTATAGGAGATATGTCGTCTTCTGTTGAGTGGCAGAGAGCGGCAAAAAGCAAACCTCCGCATTCTATTATAATAGCATAAGATGCCCTATATTTTCAAATAAAATATCGTTTATCGGCTTAAAATAAACTGTGAATGATCTCGCTATTTTGTTTGGTGTATCCTTTATAAGTATCCTTTATAGAGTATAAAAATCTCCGTTTTAATGGATCTTATTATAAAACGAGGGGATGTCGTTTAAAGGACGGAATGCATTATCGAAAGAGGCTGTTTTTATAAGAAGAAAATGCCTTTATAAAAAGATGCTTTTATAAGAGATGCCTTGATGAATGTAGGGGCTATACAAATGTAGGGGCTGTGAGATATTTCATCTTTAATGAAGAATTTTTAAAATGAAGCCTTTTTGATTAAGAAGCTTTCAAATGAGGATTAAGGTTGTTTGTCGCACGTTTTTTATACTGGATAATCGATTGCTTGTTTGACTTTGTTTTGTGTTGCTTTTTAAAGAGCCATGTCTTAGGGCTCTCTTTTGCCCATTTTGCAAGGGTGCTCATGAAGGGTATAACGATAAAGTCCCCAATGAAATCCATACAAAGTTTGAATAATATAAAATCTATTGCACACTTCCATTTTTACGCTTGTGAAGAAGAAAGTCCGTAGCATCACACATTTTGCCAGCTCTCATGGTTGCGGACAGCTCTTGGCATTTGAGACGCTTCCTTAGAGGCATTTATCATCCTTTCTTAATGTTTTACTCTATACGGCTCTTTCTGCTTGTAACGCGCAAGAGACATGGTTTGGGTTGATTTAATATGGAATAGGTTTGGAATAAGACAATCCTACGGTATTTAGGGTTCTCATTTAATATGAAAAACAATAAATTGTTATAAATCAGTGTATTGTTTGTAAACTTTACACATCAGATATTTCTTAGATTGAATATTTTTGCTTGTTGAGTTTTGTGAAACATTGTCTTTTGAAGTGTGGGTAATAGATAAGAGGATACAATGGCATTTGTGCTTGTAAGGTTTAGGGATTGTATGTTGTCACGTATGAGAAATTTTAAAAATAGACTTAAAGGGGCTTATAGCGCGTGTTTCATGGTGAAAAGAGTGCTAGATAAACCGGTTTTGCTGGTTGCATGTTCTCAAAGAGTGAGTGGGCATGTTAGAAGTGAGAAAATATCCGTATGATCGAAGATAAATCACAACACCAATCTGCCCATAAGGGAAATATGGCTTTTGCGTCACAGCCCGTGTTGAATCAGTGTGCGGTTTTCAAAAAATGGACGGCTCTCTCAAGAAAAGATTACGTCATCATTTTGTGTTTGGCTATCCTCTTGTTGGTGCTTTTTGCCGCGACTGTCTATATGAATCCTTTGGAGTTTTTTCACGTTATATCCAAAGAACAGTTTCAAGCACTGGGACAAATGGAACAAGGAGATCTTCGAAAAATGATTAAGGAGATCTTGAAACAGCCTTTTGAAAATAATCCTGCAATCGTGTTTTTGCGTGACGCGGGATGGAATAGTGTTTGGGCTTTTTTATGTCTCTTGCCGCAAATGATTTTTGGTGTTCTTGTGGTGTTCTTTCCACTCTTTTTTGTCTTTAACGCTATCTCTAAACGGGAGGTGAAGGAAATGATGAAGCTGTGGGATACATTGCCAGAGCAGCAACAGCTAGACAACCAATCTCTCAACAAAACACAATAGGGAAACAAGTGGCTGCTTCTTTTATAAGTACTTTTGTAATTTTGACCACAGTATGGTGGAGTACTGTCATGTTTCTCGGGGAGATCATGATACTTTTTTCTACTCTGATGACAATCTTGGTACTTTATTATTCTTTGATAAAACGGACAATATTGTTGTGTGGGATGCGGCGGAAATTAAAAAAGGGTGCATTGCAGAATTTGGGGCATAATCAGAAAGTCAGCATAGGACAAAATACAGTTTGTGCAATAAAGTTCAGCCCCCTTTCTTTTCAAGAATCTTTGGAACTTTCAAGAAAAGATTATTGTATCATCTTTTTTCTAGCTTTCATTGTGATTGTGGTTTTCGCAGTTTTGCTCGCTTTTTTTGCTTTTCTTCCAAAATCTGTGATTTTTTTACACAATTATATGCCTCTATTGTTTAAGGTTGGCGGTTTTGGCATGCAGCTGCTGTTTTGGTTTTGTGCGTGTATTGTTGTCGCTTTACCTGTCATTTTAATCTTCCATAGTCTCCTTCATTATGGCGTGAAAAAAACAATAAAGAAATTAGAAATGGTTGCTTGAGAAGAGAATAAAAATGATGATTTCACATCAATGCGATAGGGGAAACACGTGACTATTGTTATAAAATTTTTGGCTTTTTTAGGGTTCACCATCATTGCCATTGTAATGTTTATGGTTATGATCCGGCTTCCTTACCGGTTGATCAAGCATATGAGGTTATCTTTTAAACTCTCTCAAGACTTGAAAAAGAGTACAACGCAAAAAAAGCAAGCCATACAACAATTGTGCAATGATCTGGGAGAAATGAAAAGACACAATCTCGCACATAAAACCCTTGATGCGACAATGCGCTTTCTTAACTTCAAAGAATTTCTGCCTCTTTCTTCGAAAGAATGTAAAATAATCTTTTTTATCTTTATCCTCTTTACTGTTTTGCAATCTGCTTTCTTTGTCGCAAATTTGGTATGGTGGAAGAGCGATATGGTCGGCGTTATCATGCAGCTGTTGAGCATTCTATGGTTTGGGCTTCTTCTCTTTTTTCCGATCATTGGGATCATGTGTATAAAATTAACGAGAAAATTGAACAAAAAACTTCAACAATTGAAAGAAGCAATACAACAACGCGATCAGGCAATTCGTATGAAGAATGGGCGTGGAGGATAAAATGACCAGTAGTCTTATAACATTAATGGCCTTTTCTTTCCTGTTCTTTATGGTCTTAAATGTTTTATTGTGGGTGCCAATCGTTGTCATTTATTACCTGTTTATCAAGCGTGCGAGGCTTTATTGTCGCGTGAAAAAGGAACTGAAATGCGTGCTTAATGAACGCGATATCGCCTTAAAACAGATCTCTCCAAAATAAAAAACAGCTTTCTCTTGTTTGGCAAAACTATAAAAAAATATGCTATCTTTCTACGGTCATAGTGACAGCTCCAATAGTTATAACTGCTGTCGTTAAGGTATGGAGAAGGAAGAGCTTTGTTTCTCTTGTCGTATTCGAGCCATTGGCATGGATGTTTGCCTGTACTTTTTTATTCTTACCGATTGTTTTTATTATGCGTTTTATCGTGACCCGTCAGTTGAACAAAATGATACGGCAATTGGAAGAAGAGGTTGAGCAGAAAGGAGCTCCCGTCATATTATACGATGTGAGCGAGGAAAAAGTGAAGAGAGGCTTTTGTTGAGCCTTGCTTTTGACTTGTTCATTAAGGAGCATGGGGGACACTTCTCGTTTTATGCTTTTTTATATTTGTGTCGTGTTTTGAAAAGAATTGAGGCTCTTGCTTGAGTTGAGGCTTTTGTTTGAGTGGGGCTTTTGCTTGAGTAGGATTCTTGCTTGAGTGCTGAGGGGAAAGTGAAGAGAGGCCGCTCTTGGACTTTACTTGCTGTTTCTGTTCTCTTAAAGAGAGAAAATCTTGTAATTTATTTTCTTTTTATCAAGCATAAAAATGTGTCTTACCAAGCGATATTGAGAGCGAAAAATCTATACTTAAAGCAAAAGATATTCTGGTGTTTGGGGAAGAAAGCCCATTTTCTTGCAGGTGGAGAGGTAAGACGCATAGAGAAGGTGAGCCAAAAGCACACGTTTTGCTCCATGGAAAGTGTAACAGTGCTTTTAAAGAGCTTGGGGTGGAGGGGGAAAATTGAAAGAAAAGAGGGACATCTATTTATTTACGAGACCGTTATTTATTTACGAGACCGCTAAGGACAGTTTCTCTCTCTCTGGATGAAAAAGGTTTTGTGCAATTTGGTTATGGAATTGTGAGAGACGCTGGTATCCATGCGGCGGCTTGCCAAATAATTAATCCTTATCATTTTAGGGCTTTGCCAGATTGACAACGAGGCTTTAAGGCAAAGGGGTGGATTTTAAGGCAAAGAGATTGAAAATTTTTGAGGAAGAGGTAAGCGTAGGGCGTGTCGTGTACTTGAGGAAGTTTTCGATGAGGCAATGAATGAGGTTGATCTGGGACTGAGGTTGATCTTGGCCGCGTGCTTGGCTTTCAATAGAACACCCTTCCTTGGGAAAAGGGGTGTTTTGGCTTGTAAGCGCGCATGTATAAGCGCGTATAGGGCAAATGAATAAAATACGTAGAGGGGATTTATAGTACTTGCATTACTCTGAGAAGGGTGCTAAGCGAATTTACCGCGCTGGTGGCGTGCTATCAAATATTGAAGAGTGGGAATTTTAGAAGTGGGGGAGTATCCGTATGATCGAAGATAAATCACAACACCAATCTGCCCATAAGGGAGATAAGGCTTTTGTATCGCAGCCAGTGTTGGATCAATCGGCAACTTTCAAAAAATGGATGATGCTTTCAACAGGCGATTATATCATCATTTGTTGTTTGGCTATCCTCTTGTTGGTGCTTTTTTCCGCGTCTGCCTATATGGATCCTTTGGAATTTTTTCACGTTATATCCAAAGAACAGCTCCAAGCACTGGGAAAAATGAAACAAGAAGATTTTCAAGAAATGAGTCAGAGTTTTATACAGATTCCTGCGATCGAATTTCTTCGTAACTTAGGGTGGAATGGTGTTTGGGCTTTTTTATGTCTCTTGCCGCAAATAATTTTTGGCTTTCTTTTTGGGTTGTTTCCGCTCTTTTCTATTTTTAACGCCATATTTAAACGGGATGCGAAGGAAATGATGCTGCAATGGGAAACATTGCCAGAGCAGCAACAGCTAGACAACCAATCTCTCAACAAAATATGATAGGGGGGAAAAGTGATCACTTCTATAATGCCTCTTTTAATAACTACATTATTGATCTCCTTAGGGATAGTTATCGTTATTTATTCTGCGTGGAGCATGATACTCTTTTCTACCGTGAAGATCATCTTGTCCATTTATTATTCTTTGATAAAACGGGCAGTACTGTTATGTAAGATGCGAAGGAAATTAAAAAAGGGTGCAGCGCAGAATTTGAGGCATTATCAGGCAGGAGGGAGAGGACAGAATACAGTTCTTGCAACACAGTTGCGTGCCTTTTCTTTTCAAGAATCTTTGCTTCTCTCAAAAAAAGATTATAAAATAATCTCTTGGATGGCTTTCATTGCAGTTGCGCTTTTTATACATGCTGTGCTTTTTTCGTCTTTTACTATACGATATGCGATTGTTTCACACAATAATCCGTTGTTTTTTTTGTTATTGATTGAAGCGCTGCCGTTTTTGTTTATTTTGGTATGTAGTGCCATCACTTTGCCTGTTATTTTAATTCTCCATAGTCTCCTTCATTATGGCGTGAAAAAAACAGCAAAGAGATTAGAAACATTTGTTTGAGAAGAGAATGAAAATGATAATTTCACATCAATGTGATAGGGGAAAAAAGTGAGCATTATAATACTACAACATTTGGCTTTTTTAGGGGGCATCATTATTGCCATTTTAATGTTTATGGTTATGATCAGGCTTCCTTACCTGTTGATCAAGCATATGAGGTTATCTTTTAAATTCGCTCAAGACTTGAAAAAGAGTACGACGCAACAAAAACACGCCATACAACAATTGCGCAACGATCTGGGAGAAATGAAGAGACACAATCTCGCGCATAAGACCCTTGATGCGAAAATACGCTTTCTTAACTTTAAAGAATCTCTGCCTCTTTATTCAAAAGAATGTAAAATAATTCTTTTTATTTTTATCCTCTTTACCGTTTTGCAATTTGCTTTCTCTATCGTACATTTGGTATGGTGGAAGGATAGTATGGTCAGTTTTATAATACCGCGGTTTTCAATAGGTCGCATTATTTATGGCCTTCTATGGTTAGGGATTCTTCTCTTTTCTCCGATCATTGGGATCATGTGCATGAAGTTAACGAGAAAATTGAACAAAATACTTCCACAATTGGAAGAAGCGATACAACAACGCGATCAGGCAATTCGTATGCAGAATGTGGTAGGGGGACAAAATGACGAGTAGTCTTATAACATTAATAGCCTGTTATTTCCTGTTCTTTACGCTCTTAAATGTTTTAATATGGGCGCCAATCGTTGTCATTTATTACCTGTTTATCAAGCGTGCGCGGCTTTATTGTCGCGTGAAAAAGGAACTGAAATGCGTGCTGAATGAACGCGATATCGCCTTAAAACAGAACTCCCCAAAATAAAAAGCAGCAGAATGTTTGATAAAAAACAGCTTTCTCTTGTTTGGCAAGACTATAAAAAAATATTCTATCTTTCTACGGTCATGGCGACTGCTCCAATAGTTATAACTGTTGTCGTTAAGATATGGAGAGGGCAGGACTTTGTTTCTCTTGTCGTATTCGAGCCACTAGCATGGATGCTTGCCTGTACTTTTTTATTCTTACCGATTGTTTTTATTATGCGCTTTATCGTGACCCGTCAGTTGAACAAAATGATACGGCAATTAGAAGAAGAGGTTGAGCAGAAAGGAGCTCCCGTCATATTATACGATGTGAGTGAGGGGAAAGTGAGCGAGGGGAAAAAGTGAAGAGAGGCTTTTGTTGAGCCTTGCTTTTGACTTGTTCATTAAGGTGCATGGGTGTACTTCTCGTTTTATGCTTTTTTATATTTGTGTCGTGTTTTTTAAAGAATTGAGGCTCTTGCTTGAGTTGAGGCTTTTGTTTGAGTGGGGCTTTTGCTTGAGTAGGATCCTTGCTTGAGTGCTGAGGGGAAAGTGAAGAGGGGCTGCTCTTGGACTTTACTTGCTGTTTCTGTTCTCTTAAAGAGAGAAAATCTTGTAACTTATTTTCTTTTTATCAAGCATAAAAATGTGTCTTACCAAGCGATATTGAGAGCGAAAAATCTATACTTAAAGCAAAAGATATTCTGGTGTTTGGGGAAAAAAAGCCCATTTTCTTGCAGGTGGAGAGGTAAGACGCATAGAGAAGACGCGCCAAAAGCACACGGTTTACTCCATAGAAAGTGTAACAGTGCTTTTAAAGAGCCTGGGGTAGAGGGGGGAAATTGAAAGAAAAGAGGGACATCTATTTATTTACGAGACCGCTAAGGACAGTTTCTCTCTCTCTGGATGAAAAAGGTTTTGTGCAATTTGATTATGGAATTGTGAGAGGTGCTGGTATTCATGCGGCGGCTTGCCAAATGATTAATCCTTATCATTTTAGGGCTTTGCCAGATTGACAACGAGGCATTGAGGCAAAGGGGTGGATTTTAAGGCAAAGGGATTGGAAATTTTTTGAGGAAGAGGTAAGCGTAAGGCATTTATGCTGTGTACTTGAGGAAGTTTTTGATGAGGGCGATGACTGAGGTTGATCTAGGACTGAGGTTTATCTTGGCCGCGTGTTTGGGCTTTCAATATGGGGGCACCACCTTGGGAAAAGGAAATTGTTCTATCTCTCAAGAGGCTTATTCTTTGCTTGCCACCCTTGGAGCTTTGGTATTGAGGGCTGATGTTAACATTTGGCAGCTTTCTCATAAAAGCTTTATGGAAGATGAAAGTTTGGGCTTTGAAAAAAATATCGAAAAAATCTATTTGGGCCGGTTTTGCTAGATGATTCAAATCGTCATAAAGACAAAGCAACCTCGTTACGATTTGCTTGCACTCGTTTGCTTCTTCTTTGGAAAGTAGCTTATCTTCCTGAAAATAAAAAGAGCACTTAGAATTTTAGAGTCAGAGACCCAAATTTGTGCAATAGAAGAAGATATTTTTATGAAAATTTGATCGAGGAGAAAAGAGAAGCCTTAAGATAATAGGGGGTACACTGTGGGGAATAAAAACATGATGTTTGAAGGTGATGAAAAAAAAGCACCCCTGATATTGTCTTTATAAAAGATGAGGGATACAAACGCTTGATATTGATGAACCCTCATCCATTGTGAGGACGAAAGCTTCGGTTCATGAAAATGGCTTGAAAATTGAAACAAATGAGGGATAAAAAATGAGGGGCAATGGAAAAAAATCACCATTGGATGAAGAACCACGGTCTTTTTCGCTGGAAGAAGCGTTTTTGACAAGCAAAAATTATAAAGTTATCTTTTGTATTGCTTTCATTGTGTCAGCTTTTACAATGGCATTCTTTATGTTTTTTAAGTGGGATTTGACAGGGTGGTGGAATTATATCCTGTTCATTTTAACATTAATATTGGTTTTTATATCAGCGCTTCTTTTTGTACTCATTCCTGTTGCCTTTGTGGTTCGTATCATCTTTACGCGTTTGTTGAAAAAAAAGATCGATAAGTTGGATCAAGAAATCTGGCAGCGAAGAAAAACCGCTTCTCAACAAAACAGCGTGTTAAGGGAGGGCAGAAAATGAATACTGGTCTTTATATATTCTCATGCGTTGTAGGAGAGACCTTCTATTCGTGCGATGTTTGAAGGTGATGAAAAAAATGCACCCTTGATATTGTCTTTATAAAAGATGAGGGATACAAACGCTTGATATTGATGAACTCTCATTCATTGTGAGGACGAAAGCTTCGGTTCATGAAAATGGCTTAAAAATTGAAACAAATGAGGGATAAAAAATGAGGGGCAATGGAAAAAATGCATCATTGGATGAAGAGTTACGGTCTTTTTCGCTGGAAGAAGCGTTTTTGACAAGCAAAAATTATAAAGTCATCTTTTGCATTGCTTTCATTGTGTCAGCTTTTATAATGGCATTCTTTATGTTTTTTAAGTGGGATTTGACAGGGTGGTGGAATTATATCCTGTTCATTTTAACATTAATATTGGTTTTTATATCAGCGCTTCTTTTTGTACTCATTCCTGTTGCCTTTGTGGTCCGTATCATCTTTACGCGTTTGTTGAAAAAAAAGATCGATAAGTTGGATCAAGAAATCTGGCAGCGAAGAAAAACGGCTTACCAACAAAACAGCGTGTGAAGGGAGGGCAGAAAATGAATACTGGTCTTTATATATTCTCATGCGTTGTAGGAGAGACCTTCTCTTCGTGCGATGTTTGAAGGTGATGAAAAAATGCACCCTTGATATTGTCTTTATAAAAGATGAGGGATACAAGCGTTTGATATTGATGAACTCTCATTCATTGTGAGGACGAAAGCTTCGGTTCATGAAAATGGCTTAGAAATTGAAACAAATGAGGGATAAAAATGAGGGGCAATGGAAAAAATTCACTATTGGATAAAGAACCACGGTCTTTTTCGCTGGAAGAAGCGTTTTTGACAAGCAAAAATTATAAAGTCATTTTTTTCATTGCTTTCATTGTGGCAGCTTTAAGAACGGCTCTCTTCATACCAATGTGGCTTGAGTGGAAGTTGGCGGGGTGGGAAGGGGATGTCATAACAGTTCTCTTTTGCATCGTGCAGGTTATATTAGATTTAATTTTTGTACTCATTCCTGTTGCCTTTGTGGTCCGTATCATCTTTACGCGTTTGTTGAAAAAAAAGATCGATATGTTGGATCAAGAAATCTGGCAGCGAAGAAAAACCGCTTCTCAACAAAACAGCGCGTGAAGGGCGGGCAGAAAATGAATACTGGTCTTTATATATTCTCATGCGTTGTAGGAGAGACCTTCTATTCGTGCGATGTTTGAAGGTGATGGAAAAAAATGCACCCTTGATATTGTCTTTATAAAAGATGAAGGATACAAGCGCTTGATATTGATGAACTCTCATTCATTGTGAGGACGAAAGCTTCGGTTCATGAAAATGGCTTGAAAATTGAAACAAATGAGGGATAAAAAATGAGGGGCAATGGAAAAAAATCACCATTGGATAAAGAACCACGGTCTTTTGCGCTTGAAGAAGCGTTTCTGACACGCAAAAATTATAAAGTCATTTTTTGTATTGCTTTCATTGTGGTAGCTTTAAGAATGGCTCTTCGCTTCGTACCCATGTTGCTTGGGGGGAAGTTGGCGGAGTGGGAAGGGGATGTCGTGGCAGCTCTCTCGTTAATTATGGAGCTTATATCATGGTTTATTTTTTTGTTCATCCCTGTTGCCTTTGTGGTTCGTATCATTTTCACGGTTCTGTTGAAAGAAAAGATCGATATGTTGGAGCAAGCAATCTGGAAGCGGAGAAAAACCGCTTCTCAACAAAACAGCGCATGAAGGGGCGGGGAAAATGATAGATATTAAAATGATGGATATTGTTGTTGTACTCTCGTGGGGTGTGGGCTTGACGCTTTTCACGCTGCTTTCTGCTGTGGTCATGATGTTTATTTGGGCATTGTATTACTCTACTTTCAAGCGGGTGAGACTGTATTGCCAAGTGACAAAAGAATTAGCTTGAACAACCTGTCGCTTTTGAGCCGTCTAGTGGAGCAACGCCGATGATTAAGCCGTTATCTGAGGAAAAAGAGTTTTCTCTTTCTGATGAAGAAATCTTAACGATGGAAAGTGCAACGGCGCTTTTAAAGAGTTTGGGGTGGAAGGTGGAAATTGAGGGAAAAGGAGATCATTTGGCCACCTATTATTTACCAGATCGTGAAGTGCAGTTTCTTTATAATGCTGAGAAGGGGTATCCGCGATTTGATTGTGCAATTGCAGTGGTTTCTGGTATCCATGCGGCGGCTTGCCAAACAATAGACCCTTATAATTCTGGAGGTTTGATTGCTCTTGAATTGAGTTTTGATGTGAAGGGGTTGGAAATTTTTGAAGAAAAGGTAAGCGTTGGATGTTTACGTCGTGTACTCGAGAAAGCTTTAGATGAGGCAATGACTGAGGTTGATCTTGGCAAGATGCTTCACTCTCAATATAGAATCCTGCCTTGGGAAAACAAAACTGTGGTCCCTCGGTTGGCTTCTTATTCCCTGCGTTATCTTGCTGCTCTGGCTTTGATGGGCGATGTTGAAACTTTACACTCTTATCACAAAAGCTTTATGGAAGGTGAGAAGCTGGGCTTTGAGGCAAGCATCGAAGAGGAGCATCTGGAACGCGCAATGGTGATTGCTCAAGCGGTAGAAAAGACAAAGCAACCCAGTTACGATTTGCTTCAACAGGCGGCAAAGAATTTTTCCATGGAGGTGGAAAGCTATGAATGTTTTAGAGCTACAGATCCCAATTTGTGCAATAGAAGAAGAGATTCTTATGAAAATTTGATCGAGGAAAAAAGACAAGAATTAAGGCAACAGGGATATTTTGTTTACGAAAAGGACGCAATTTGTGAGGTTGATGGAAAAAACTATCGTCCTCATATTCTTTACATAAAGGATGGGGAGTTAGAATATATGGATGTAGAAATTAGGATTGATGAAAAAATTTATTGAGAAAAATAAAGAGTTTAGATAATTTAAAAAGAGCTTAAACCTAAAAATAGAGCGTAAAAAGCGCGAAGCGTAAAAGCAGAGGGGAACAATGCAGGAGAAAAAAGCAACATTTGAAGAGTCTTTCTTTTCATTTAGAAAATTTATGGTGTCTTTAGTGGAAAGGCGTAAAGGGGTGGGACGGTGTAAAATAATAGGGCACCGCTTTTTTATCATGTTTTGTACATGCCTTATCATGATGGCTTTAGAAGTTCCTGCGGGTGCAAAGTCTCTGGTACAGCCGTTGCAATGGACAAGATGGGAAGGAATTGGTTCTCTTATTTTTCTCTTACCAGTGTTGATATGGTTTTGTCTTCTCACACCCCTTCCTATTTTGTGGGGCATTTGTCGTTTTAAAGAGCGCAGATTGAAAAAACTAAAAGAAAAAACAAAGCAGCAAGAGATTAATCAATGAGGTTATACGCATGAGGAGTGAGGGCGCGGTTTTTATTTTGTTTCTGCCGATTGGATATTTTTTTCTAAATGCAGTTACAGTTTTTGCCATTTTTGTGAATATGATTATTGTGGCGCCTTATTATTCTTTAATAAAGCGTTTGAGGCTCTATTACAGAGTGAAAAAACAAAGACGTTTGATGAAAGAACATCCACAGCGTTTTTGTTTCTTTGAAAAAAGCGGAAAAGAAAAAGAGAGAGTGCCGCAAAACTTAGCACTAGAAACACAGATAAGTTTCTATTCGTTAAAAAAATGGCTCGCTTTTTCACGCAAAGATTATATCCTCCACGCATGCCTCTCTTTCATCATTATGTTTTTCAAAGCTTATGTCTATGTGATTTTCTTTAAAGGGATAGATGAGATAGATGAGAGCAGATTTGAATATTTTGTCATTCTCTTGCTCTTCTGGTTTTTTTTATCGGTATGTATTTTTGCAACGATCCCTGTTGTTGTGATTCTTCGTGAAATTTTAACTCATCGATTGAAAAAGAAGATTCAGCAATTGGAAGAAGTGACTGAAGCAACCCAATCAATCAATTTATAAAAGGAAGGGGATAAAATGCATTACGAAATGGCGGCAGCTTGGACGGTGATTTTGATCATTCTGCTGGGGGGTGTTTTTAATTTTTTCTTAACAATACCCATTGTGGCACTGTATATTTCTTTTATCAAGCGTTTGATCTCGTATTACAAGGTTACCAAACAATTAAACGCAGCGCTGAAAAAGCGCATGTAGTGCTCGTGTCATGGGGGGAGGCATAAGTTTTAGATCATGCCATTGCTTCACGGCTTGGGAGGAGGGCATCGATTGTTTTTCTCATTTTACGCTGATCTCTGGGGGAAAAGGGCTGTTGGCAATGAATAGGCTGGTGATAGGTTTGTAATAGGCTGGTGATAGGCTTTAATGGGGCGGTTTATCGGCAGTTTGCTTGTTTTCTGTGAATTTGCAAAATTGTAAAAACGTGAAACTGTAAAATGGTGTGTGATTGGTCAAGGGCCGTGACGGTTGTGGGGCGGTTGGGGAGAAGAGGTGTCAATGGAGGCATAAAGGTTGGATTGTGCAATGCGTCAAAATTGGAATGGGGTAATGGAGGAATGGAGGGCGTTGGGGGAAAAGGGCTGATGGCAATAATAGGCTTGTATAGGCTTTAATGGGGCGGTTTATCGGAAGTTTGCTTGTTTTCTGTAAATTTTCAAAATCGTAAAAACGTGAAACTGTAAAAGGGCGTGTGATTGGTCAAGAGCCGTGAGGGTTGTGGGGCGGTTGGGGAGAAAAGGTGCTAATGGAGGCGTAAAGGTTGGATTGTGCAATGCGTCAAAATTGGAATGTGGGAAGTGGGAATGGAGGGCGTTGGGGGAAAAGGGTTGATGGCAATGAATAGGCTTGTGATAGGCTTTAATGGGGCGGTTTATCGGCAGTTTGTTGTTTTCTGTGAATTTGCAAAATCGTAAAAACGTGTAACTGTAATAGGGGGTGTGGTTGGTCAAGAGCCGTGATGGTTGTGGGGAGGATATAGGGAGAAAAGGTGTCAATGGAGGCGTAAAGGTTGGATTGTGCAATGCGTCAAAATTGGAATGTGGGAAGTGGGAATGGAGGGCGTTGGGGGAAAAGGGTTGATGGCAATGAATAGGCTGATGATAGGTTTGTAATAGGCTTGTATAGGCTTTAATGGGGCGGTTTATCGGAAGTTTTGTTGTTTTCTGTGAATTTGCAAAATCGTAAAAACGTGGAACTGTAAAAAGGTGTGTGGTTGGTCAAGAGCCGTGATGGTTGTGAGAGGGGGATAAGCCCGTGTGAGAAGGGTTAGAAAAACGTTTGGTTTTGAAGCTGTTGATATAGGCATGCTGTTTAGAGGCGTAAGGGAGGGGGATTGTTCGTTCTCAAAGCCTATGATGTAAGAGAGTATGGGCTATTCAAGAGGGTGTTCGGGTATGGATAGAGATTGAAGGGGCTCGGCTTCTTTGCAAAGCAGAGGTCTTGATCATAAGTTTTGTTTATTCATATGGTTTTTTATGGCATTCAGTACCTGTTGGCTTATCTCCTTATGGGTCAGCCATCGTAAACCTTTGGGCGTTGTTTTTTGTCCTAATTGAATGGGGATAAAATCAACCTTGTTTTTGCGCGCGCACTCGAGGATCATTTGATCATGCGTGTTGGAACCAAAAATATGAAGAATACATGGCGGTTTAGGCAAAAGAGCCAACTGCTCAATTAATGCGCAAGAAAATGCATAGGCGGGCGAATGAATCCATAATATGCAATATTTTAGATCATGCCATTGCTTCACAGCTTCTAAAAATTGCGCCTTTGATGCCGCACAATCATAATCCAACGACACGCACAACTGTTTGTTGTGCAATGCCTCAAGCTGGACTTTATGGGAAAGAAAGCGTGCAGCAATAATCACTTCTTGCGGCTCTAGTGATTGATACAAAGGGGTAAGCATCCCTGTGCCCCCTACCACTAAATAACGATAGTGCGCATCCTTTTTTTTCATGCCCCCTCCCTTATTACTTTAAATCCCACCTCTTTGCTTTAAAAATGTGTACATTTCATCAGCAAGTCTTTCACAACGTGTTTGTACCTCTTCACTTATAACTTTCCAAGTACGACCTTCATCATCTGAGGAAAAATCTTCGTTGGAAGAGGCGATTTGACATTGGAGTGTATAACCATAAAGCGTGTGCACCACCGGCACTAAATGTTCACAAGGTTGTGCGCATTTTTTGGCAGTACTCCCATGAGAGATAAGTCCAACAGGTTTATTTAAAAAGGCATTATAGCTCAAATTATCAAGAGCATTTTTTAAAACACCCGAATAAGATCCTTGATAAACAGGGCTTGCTAGAATAACGCCATCAGCCGCTGCAATGGTTTTTACAAACTCACGGACCGCAGCACTTGGATTAGCCTCTACCTGCTGATGATAATCGGGATCTGTCATCGGCAAGGGCTGTTCACGCAAATCAACCCAATGAAGTGATGCACCCCGCTTTATGAGGCAATCCGCTAAATAATTGGCTAAAGTTCTTGTTAAGGAAGGTTGACGCACAGACCCCAAAATAATTGCTATATTCAACAGGATTCTCCTTTATCTTTTCCCCACAAGCCTATAACGCAAGGCTTATAAAGAATTGTGAGTAAAATGGCGCGTATCATTATGCTGTCCATAAAGAGCAATTGTGATGATATCGCATCATCATAGAATCAGTCCATGCTAACAAGATTGTTGACAAAACAACACCTCAAACTTGCAAGGGAATGTTAGTGCTTTCATTAATATTAAAATGCTTGATCTCAAAAGTAGCGGCTGTTTCTCTGTCTTAGAAGCGCTTTGATGAATATATTCTGAGCTATTGGCTTGCAAGATCCCCAATGAAAAAAGGAATATATCGTCATATTTTGAATGATCATTGATCCTTTTTAATTGGAATAAGAAAGTTGTAAGATTTTCTCATTTCAAATGCTCTTATTGCGCGATCATTTGCGCATCAATGGAAGTTGCTTTTTTCATGTCTTAAGTGGGCGGAAAATAATTGAGAA
Organism: Bartonella sp. AA74HLJMH; assembly: GCF_042197045.1. Lineage (NCBI taxonomy): Bacteria > Pseudomonadati > Pseudomonadota > Alphaproteobacteria > Hyphomicrobiales > Bartonellaceae > Bartonella > Bartonella sp. AA74HLJMH. Next base: position 89,894 of record NZ_JBHIRJ010000002.1, on the reverse strand, counting down.
AAGAATAAAAATGCTTCTGTCTTTTCAAGGGATAAGGGCTATCGTAAGAAGCTAGATAGGGCTGTTTTTGGGGCAGGAGTGGGGTTGTTGTAGGAGCCTTAGGGTAATGGGGGGCCGTGTTGAGGAATGGAGTTATGGCGTGCCCCGTATTACAAGGGAGGGTAAGGCTATTGTAGAGGCCGCAGGGGGCGTATATGAATGGTGCCGGATTACATTTTTTATTGAAACAATAGGGGTGATAAAGTTTATAGTAAGGGGATATATTCATGGGGGCGCTATTGTTATCCCCTTCATGGGGGATGTTCATGAAATGGGGGTGATGCGCGTTGGTTTGCAAGTGTTGAGAGATTTCTTTAAAACAAGCACGTGAATTGGCAAAACTATTGGCAACATAAATATGCAATACGAGTGTTCTCTGGGGGTGTTCTGTTTGACGACAATGGATGCAATGGTGCTTTGAGAGATTATGCGTATTACAAGGGAGGGTAAGGCTATTATAGAGGCTGCAGGGGGCGTATATGAATGGTGCTGGATTACATTTTTTATTGAAATAATGGTGGTGATAGAGTTTATAGTAAGGGGATATATTCATGGGAGCGCTATTGTTATCCCTTTCATGGGGGATGTTCATGAAATGGGGGTGATGCGCGTTGGTTTGGAAGTGTTGAGAGATTTCTTTAAAACAAGCACGTGAATTGGCAAAAGTATTGGCAACATAAATAGGCGATACGAGTGTTCTTTGGGTATTCTGTTTGACGACAATGGATGCAATTGTGCTTGAGAGATTATGCGTGTCCTTATAAAGTTAGGGACAAACAGTTGCATAAAAGGGAAGAGCAAATGAAGGGGGAAAATTCCACATTTTATAACAAACGGTGCTCTCTTTTTTTTGGAAAATCATTTCGTTCTTATAAAGATCATATGATTATTTGTCTTATTTCTATCCTTGTTGGGATAGGTTATAAAGCTCTTTTGATCCCATTAGAAGCCAAGTGGTCGTTGAGTGTATCGCAGGATAGCACTCTTTTAGCGCTTTTTGTGCTACGTGAAGTCATCATGGTTGTTGTTGTTGCCTTGATGCCTGTTTTATTGGTGCTTTATCTCATCTTAACGTATTTGTTGAAAAAAAGGATTCAGAATTTAGAAGAGGCTATCCAGCAACGGGGTCACACAATCGATCAACAAAATAATCCAGTAAAAAAGGATAGAGAAAAAATAAGCTGTTTTTTTATCGTATACTTTTGGTTGATATTTCTGCTAAACGTCTTTTTTCCTGCGGGTGTTGTCATGCTCATTTTAGAATTTTATTATTTTGTTTTCAAGCAGGTGAGAAAGTATCGTAGAATGAGACGGCTACTAAAACGCGTAAGATAAAGAGAGTGACAAGGCGCTTGTGTAGCTATCGTGAGGGGTAAGAGGCAATGTTTAGAAGCTCTCGTGACACAAGAAGAGGGGATGGTTGGAAAATTATCAGGCAAAGAGGAGAGCCTATTTTCGTTTGTAATGAGGAGGATGCTCTTAATCATTGAGAAGAGTAACCACGCTTTTAGAAAATTGGGGGGGGTTGAAAACAAGGGAAGCGCCATGCATCGCACTTTTCGTGGTTCTTAAAAGAGCGGGCATGAGATAAAAAAATGCGTTTTTCATAAAAAAAGGAAGAGCAATGAAGGGGAAAAATTCAGCATTTTATTCAGCATTTTATAATGAACTACGCTATTTTTCTGGGAAAGATTATTTTTCTGTGCGAGAGTGTGTTGTCATTTGGTTCCTCTCGCTCATTATTGAGTTGTGCAACAGGATTTTCTTTCTCTCATCTTTGGGTAGCCAAGAGAACTTGACAGGGTGGCAGGATACACCTCTTTTTCTCTCTCTGTATGCGTTTTGGCAAGTTATTACAGTGTGTGTTTGGGTCTTGTTTCCAGTTCTGTACATACTCTTCATAACATTGTGGCTTTTGTTGAGAAAAAATACTCAAAAATTGAAAGAAATAAACCTGCAACGGGGTAAAATAACCGATCAAAAGGATTGGTATAAAAAAGGCGATAGAGAAAAATGGAGTGATATTCTTGTTACAATATTCGGTCTCGTGCTTCTGTTCGTGACACTGTGGGTTGCTTGTATTCCTATGATGATTTTACAACTTTATTATGGTGTCTTTAAGCAGGTGAGAACGTATCGCTGTTTAAGAAAAGAACTGAAAAACGTCTTGCAAGAACAGGATACAGCGCTTGAGAAGTCATGAGAGGGAAAAAATAATGAAGAAATTATGAGAGATTCAGCCTTTATAGGGATTGCTCTCTATACCATTTTGCCTCTGATATGTTTTGGTGTTTTTTTATGGGTTGTCCGTAAACATTGCTTTAAAGGAGCAGTGTTGGGTGGCATTGAGTGGAAGAAAAGCCGATTATGGATCAGTGTTGATTAAAGGGAATAAGAGCCCGTGGGGTTTAGAGCCTAGAGTGAGCGCTTGGGACTTACTTTATCGTTTGAGGCGTGAGGAAGGAACGGTTTTGCTCGTAGGGGCGCGCGGTATATGGGTTGTTTTCGTATTTTTATGAGCCTTGTTCATTCAAGCTTTGAAATGAATCCTATTGAAGTGGGGATGCAGGGTCATTTTCTTGAAAATAGGAGAATTTTTAGGAAGAAAAAGCTGAATTGTGACTATTGTTTATAGATTGGCGTGGTTTGAAAATCTTCACTATTTGAGATGTGAGGAAGGTAAGAGGGTGGCAAGGTAGCAGGAATATTATAATTTTTATTATGACGTAAGCCATAACGGCCTGTGTACTTTTCTTGATTTCGGTGATATTTGGGTTTTGCATCATCATAATGCGAAAATTGGAAAAAAAGATCCAGAAACGAGAAGAAGCAATCTCGGTGTGATAGCAAATAAGCTCTCTGTCACACGGGGTCTTTTCAAAGAGAGGGGAATACATGAAGGAGCAAAATTGGGCATCAGAGCAAGAAACGCATAAAGGAGCGCATTCTTTTTCGCTCCAGCAAGTGTTGCTCTCAGCAAAGGATTATAAAATTATCTTTGCTATTGCGGTTCTCATTGTCATCTGGAGAATGGTTCTAGAAATACCAGGTGTATTAAATTGGCAGCTGACAGGGTGGCAATATGTTGTGCATGCCGTTCTCTTTAAAACGACGATCGCCATAACGGTCTGTGTCATTATTTTTATTCCGGTTATGTTACGGCTTCGCACCAAAGTGACGGGTGAGTTGCGAAAAAATATTCAGAAACTAGAAGAAGCAATCTCTGTGCGAGAGCACATAAGCTCTCTGTCGCACGGGCTTTTTTAAAGACTGAGAGGGGAAAAATGAACAGTGATCCTATAGCCGTATTTCTATTAGATCCCCTGTTTTGGGTGATGATTGTTATTTGCATGATCATTATCATGCTTGTTTTAGCTCTTTATACCTCTGTCTTCAAACGGATGAAAATGAATTTCCAAGTGAAAGGCGAGCTGGAAAGAGTGCTTAAAGAAAATGATCTTGCAACGCAGCAGTTTTGGAAAGATGAAGCCGTGGTGCAGGAGAGGCGTTTGCAACTAAAGGAAAAAGAGTTCTCTGCCGATTATGATGATGATGAAATTCTCACGATAGAAAGTGCAACAGGGCTTTTAAAAAGCTTGGGATGGTCGGTGGAAATCGAGGGAAAGGGAGATTATTTGGCAACCCTCTTTTTACCAGATCGTGAAGTGCAGTTTCTTTATAACGAGCAACGAGTGGAAGAGTTTTCGCCTTTTGATCGCGGACTTTTAATTATGAGCGGTATTTTTGCGGCGGCTTGTCAGACGATTAATCCTCATAATTCTGGGGTTGTGCCAACGGTATTTATGAATTTTGTACCCAATGGATTGGAAATTTTTGAAGAAAAAGTGAGCGTCCAGCTTTTAAAGAAAGCACTCGATAAAACTTTAAAATGGACAATGGAAGATGATTCTTTGCATGAAATGTTTCGCTCTCAATATGGTATTCCCCCTTGGGAAAAAGACTCTTTATCTTGGGCAACGGATGATGACATAGAGCTCGCACCTTATGCTTTGCTGCATCTTGCTGCTCTTGCCTTGCTGGGCGATGTTGAGACTTTAGCTTCTTATGACGAAAGTTTTACGTCAGGGGAGAAGCTTGGCTTTGATGAAACCATTGAAAAAGTCCATTTGGAACGCGCTTTAGCGATAGCTCAAGAAGTGAAAAGGGAAGGAAAGTTCAGTTACGATCTGCTGGAACGGGTTGCTGAGAAGTGGTCTATAGCCATGGACTATCAGCTTTTCAGAGTGAGATCCCCTAATACGTGTAATCAAAAACGCGCTTTTCATAAAAAATTAGTCGAGGAGAAAAAACAAGAATTAAGGGAACAAGGATTTGATGTGAGTGATGAACAGTTCGTGTTTGAAGCAGAGGGGGTAAAACATGCTCCTGATATTACTTATATTAAAGATGGTGAACCTGCATTTATGGATATAAAAATTGATTAGTGTTGTACTCTCCTGTTGAAGGAAAGCACTCTTATTTAAAAGATGTGAAAGCGCCATGATTGAGACGCTTTCACACCTTTCTTACCAGAGCCAAATAAAGGGTTCGAAAAATCAAGAATAATAGCCAAGATTTTAAAAAATAGACTGAAAATGGCTTTATTCTCAAGAATAGAGGAGAAAAATCAATTATAAATTCTACTCTCTTCTTAAAGGCGGTCTCTTTTTTGTTAGAAAATGCTCATAAATTATCGCTTATTCAAGCGGTATGAGGGAAAGGTCCATTGACTAAAGCGCTATGGGGGGAGCTCCATTGACTAAAGGCGCTATGGGGAAGCTCTATTGACTAAAGTGCTATGGGAGGGAAGCTAGGGGGTAGAGCCTTTGTCATTTGAGGTGAGAGGAAGGCAAAAAATGGCATTTTTGAGCAGTGTTAAGCTCTTTTGCCTTTGAGGTATTTTTTGTCTTTTTAAGAAGTCCTTGCCAATGAAGCAGCGCTTGTTAAGCTTCAACAGTGTTTCAGTATGGTGATATTGATATAAAAAGTTATGGTGTTTTTGTGTTTTTCAGTCTGCTTCATGGAGATCTGTAAACCAATCCGATGACAGAGGAGATGCATGGTCATTTTCTTGAAAACAGAAGAATTTTTGGGAAGAACAAGAAGATTGCGGACCCTTATTAACGAAAGCGCTATGGGAGCGAAGCTAGGGAGTTAGAGCCTTTGTCATTTGAGATGTGAGACAAGTAAAAATGGCATTTTTGAAGGCGATGATATTTGGCCAATAAAAATAAAAACACAATAAAAACTAAACTAAAACAAAGGAAAAATTAAACTAAAAAAGGCCCCATTTTATAAAGGGCCTTTTTATTTAAATTTTACAATATATACAAAATGTATATAACCTTACTTTAAGAACTTTTTGTATCTTATATTCTAGTAGCAACAAGTTGTACGAAATATATAATAAGTGATCCTAAAAAACCAGCTATTGCATTCAATAAATTTTCTGCTTTATCGTATATATCGTCGATTGATGCTTGTTCTGATGCGCTTCTATTACTGACTCTCAGTATATTCAATGTATCCGATGTGTCCCTTACTTGTTTAACAAAATGTAAATTTGTTTTCTCAATAGTATAAGGAGCAACAATAGGAGAGGGTTGTTTATTGACTATACGATCAGATTTTTGAATCGCGAGAGCTAAACCACTTGTAATAGCCCCAGCTATGAAAAAATATCTGATATTCATAGTTTTTCTCCTATATTTATTTCGATAAATAAATATCGATACGTATCATATATAAATTCGATTTAAATAACTATAGTAAAAATACAACAATCACAAAAAAGAATAAACTTTGTCTATATTTTGACAAAATTTACTCTTAATTGCCTTAATGAATTCTTTTAGATTCGATTTTATGAAGGCGTAAAAAAGTTTGAAAGCTCTGTAGGCAAGTGGAATCCCATAAGGTGGGTGATACAATAGTTGCTAGCAAACTTCTTTTTGTGCCTTTGACCAAGGATTCATAAAAATGAGGGTTCATAAAAATGAGATGCGATGAAAATTGAGTAAAACCCTTGAAGGGAAGGATTCACTCTATTGAAGGCGGAGTGCATCTTTTCCATGGATTGGATACTGCTTTATTGAGGGTTTGGCGGTATCTGTTGAGGGGAAGGATGCACTCTTTTGAGGGCTAGAGTGCATCCTCTTATAGATTGGATACTGCCTTTATGAGGGTTCGGCGGTATCTGTTGAGGGGAAGGATGCACTCTTTTTGAGGGTTAGGGTGCATCCTCTCATGGATTGGATACTGCCTTATGAGGGTTTGGCAGTTTCCGTTGAGGGGAAGGATGCACTCTTTTTGAGGGCTAGGGTGCATCCTCTTATGGATTGGATACTGCCTTATGAGGGTTTGGCAGTTTCCGTTGAGGGGAAGGATGCACTCTTTTTTAAGGCGCGGAGTGCATCCTCTTATGGATTGGATACTGCCTTATGAGGGTTTGGCGGTATCTGTTGAGGGGAAGGATGCACTCTTTTGAGGGCTAGAGTGCATCCTCTTATAGATTGGATACTGCCTT
>NZ_JBHIRJ010000002.1:62503-83229 GCF_042197045.1 Bartonella sp. AA74HLJMH | reverse complement strand
CGGAGTGCATCCTCTTATGGATTGGATACTGCCTTATGAGGGTTTGGCAGTTTCCGTTGAGGGGAAGGATGCACTCTATTGAAGGTGGAGTGCATCCTCTTATAGATTGGATACTGCCTTATGAGGGTTCGGCAGTTTCCGTTGAGGGGAAGGATGCACTCTATTGAAGGCGCGGAGTGCATCCTTTCCATGGATTGAATGCACTCTTTGGAGGCTAAAGTGCATCCATAGGGAAAGGCATATTCCATAAGAAACAGAGATAACAAAAAGATTTGTTTTTATATTTTTATTGATAGGTTGCTGTATTTGCGAGGGCTATTCATTCTTTATTCTCAATATTTAAGATGATTATGTGATAAGGGTTGTTCGTCAATACAATCGTAAAAGACGCTGATGTATTTTTATAAAAATTGAGATATTTTTGTGCCTTTTTCTTGTTTTTTTTGTGTTTACACAAGATATGCACGGCTTTTCAACAGTTTGTTTTTTTAGCTTTGCTAATGGCGATGGCGTTGGCTAAACACTTCAATTGTTTTAACTGCTTCAATACCGCCTTAAAAAACAGTGCTTTATAATATGACAAAATAAGCTGTATAACTTTTGATTCTTAAGCGATGCTAGAAAAAGGGGAATGTTAGGAGAGATGTTGTCTATATTCTTAGTTTATCTCTTAAGGTAAGAAGATTAACATACTTTCCGGATCTATTTTTATTCGGTTTGACGGTTAAAGAGCAATATCTGAATGGAATCACACTTGTCTCATGTTTTTATCTTCACGCTTTAGATTTTTTCTCATAGGGATTTTGTTTTTAATGGGGGATTTTGTTTTTAATGGGGGATTTTGTTTTTAATGGGAGTTTACGCGACTCACATAAAACAGAATGTTCTAAATAGAATATATTTGTGTTGCACATTTACCTACTTGTTTAAAAACATTATGTGATCTTATCATCACAATTATATTGGTGATTGGAGATATTGGTAAATCTGATAATGGAGAAATCTCTTGTGAAGTGGATAAGTCCTTCTTTAAAATCTCATAAGGAAAAGCCAGCACATTATCATACTATTCGCGCCTCATATGATGACAGCCTTTGGCTCTTGAGCGTGTTCATAAGAGGCATTTTGATTCTTTATCTTTGAAATCTTTGAAGTGCGTTATTTCATATGTCTCTCATGTTTGTAATGTGGAAAAGACAAGGTGTTGATTGATGCAACATGAAATAAATTTAAAATGAGAGAATCCCTATGATATCTGCGTCTCTTAATTTTATATGGATAACGGGATATGATGATTATAAATCAATATGTTGTCGTGATACATCAACCTGTTGGGGGGCGATAAAGAAAGTTATCCAGTAGTTAAGTCATTCTGTTATGTCGTAAAACACGGTCATTTGAGGTTTGGTGATATGAAGCAAGCTTCCTTGGATATGTTTTAAGTGTTTTTTTAAGGGCGTGGTGAATCTTTAAGACAGAGCAAGCTTCTGTTGCGCCTTGAGTTTAGCGGAAAAACCTGAATAGAAGCCAAGAGTGAATGGAAGCCAAGAGGGAAGTGTATCCAAGCTGTTTGTAAATCAGATTGAGTTAAGAATCTTTGTTCTTTGAGAATGAAACGCAAGTCAATTTGACAAAAGAATGATCTATTTTGCGGGTAGACCTTATGGAGGAATTATCACAAAGCTCATAAGGAAGTGATTTAAGACAATACAGTCATAAAAAAGTACAGTTATAAAAAAAAAGTCCTCCGTCGCAATTAGAGGACCAAAAAGCAGGAGAATTTTAACATTGACTCGCAGGACGTGTCAAAAAAGAATAAATTTAAAAGGCCGTACTAAATACAAAAAAATCATACTTAAAGAACCTACCATATTATAATTAGCAGAGAATTGAAAAAATAGCAATATAAAAAATACTTTTTACAAAAAATTTTGTCATTTTGCATTAAAACTTAATACTTTTTTCAATTGAATATTTGTTTTAAGACTCGATATTAATTAAACTATATTTAAAAATATTATGATACATGCAAGCATCTTGATAATATTCTTCAATCAAAAACGAATTAAGAGCCCCTCATGATTATAGGACTGATATGGGAGAAGGCTTTTTGTTTTTAAGAGTGTGGGGTGTATCTTAAGTATGTGTGGGGGGGGAAGTATTGTCCTTTTGGGTGGGGGCAAGGTAATGAAAATGGAGGCGAGAGCTGCTGGATGCTTGAGCCCGTGTGGGGGAGGTTTCTTTAGAGGGGGCGGGGGCAACATGGGAGGCCGCTTAAAATGGCGAGGAGGGGGATTATTCAAAATGTTTATGGTTTGCATATCCCCAATGAAATGCGAGCAAGTCTAAACAATCTCGTAAATGATCGGCAAGAGAGTTTTGTTTGCGTTTTGAAGAACTTAATTCTTTTATCGCTTGTCCATGGCCGATAACGCGTTCAAGCAGTGAATAGCCAAGAATCCCCAGTTGAACTTTGATTGTTCTTAAATGATTGGAGGCTTCTATTTGACGTTCAATAGGGTGTGTGTACCCTTGGCTACAGGAAACCTTTTCACGGGTGTAGTCAAGGCTCATGTGGAGATCGGCTTGGCTTTGACGCCAGTAAAAATAAAAACGTTCTGCCGCTTTATATTGGGCTTTGCTGAGATGTCCTTTCGCATATAAAAGTGCAATGGGATGGCTTTGTGCATTGGCAATGGCATTGATGGTGCGCGGGTTGCTGGAACTTTCTCGATGATTGGGTTTAAAATAAGGATTACGCGTTTCAACAGGGATTTCTTGCGTCTTTAAATGACCAATGTGCTTTTCTTGATTTTGATGATCAAGCGGGCAGGTTTGCATATTTTTTTTCTGCTTATGGGTCATAGCATCTCCTTAAAAATTTTAATTTTGCTTCTCGTTTTTAAAAAATGTTGCTTGCTCTAGGCAAAAGAGGGGGATGAGAGGAAGACATGTGTTGGAGTGTGCCGTGTGGGTATGCGCTCTTGGGGTGACTTGGACTGTTGCGCTTGTGTGTGGGAGCCCCATGGATTTGGTTCTTGAAAAGAGGGGTGTTTTGTCGCATGGTGGATTTTCCTTGAATGACTTGATGGGGGAATGGCATGATGTTGCGCGGGCTTTTGTCTTTGAAGGGATTGGTGTTTAGCTGTATTGTAGCCTATGTCTCTGTGGCTGTTTATGTGGAAATGAAGGCTCTTGGGATGACGTGGGGCGTATTTTTACGAGCTATGGCGTTTTATGGCATTCCCGGTATTTTCCTTATGTTGGGTTATGAAGTAATGCAGCGGCGTGGTGTAACGAAGGGTTTGTTCCTCAAGATGGTGTTGTTGAGCTTCATTTTGGCTGCTGTCTCTGATTTTATTTATAAGCAAGCTGAGCATTTGGGTTTGGCTCAGGTGTGGTTTTCAAACAAGTGGGTGTTTTATGTCCTTTTGGGCTTTGTCCTTGCTCTTATTTATAGAGGGGCAAGGCGTCTTGGGTTTAGGCTTTCATTCTTTGAAAAGGATTGATCTTTTGCTGCATTTTTGGCATGGTCTCTGATTTTTGCTTATGAAGGAGCGGGGCGTATGGTGGTTGCGCGGGACATATTTTTAAAGGGGCTGGCGTTTTGCTGCGTTGTTGGCATGGTCCTTGGTTTTGCTTATGAAGATGCGGGGCGACCGGCTATTACGTGGGAGGTGTTTTGGCAGGGGGTGGAGCTTTCTTGTATTGCTGGAGCTGTCCTTTGTTTTATTGTTGTGGGAGCAAACAGTAGAACTGTATCGTGGGGCGTGTTTTTGAAGGGGGTGGTGTTTTGCACCATTGCTGTAGTGGTTCTTGGCTTTGCTTATAAGGGAGCGAAGCGTTTTGATATATCATGGGAATTTTTAGTGATAGGAGCGGTGTTTGTTGCATTGCTGGCGCTGTCCTTGGTTTTGCTTATGAGGGTGCGGGGTAAATGGATATCGCGTGGGGTGTGGTGCTTCAAGTGGGTGGTGTTTTCTTGTATTATTGGCACTGTCGTTGGGTTGGCACATGTGGGAGTAAAGCATATGGGCTGGAGCACGCATTGGTTCTTGAACAATGGGGTGTTTGTGAGCAGTGTTGGATTCGTTCCTTTTTTTGTTTTGGAGGGGGTACGGTGTGTGCGTGTACTGTTGGGGTGGTGCTTAAAAAGAATGAGCATTTTTCTTTCCCACGGGCGTGATCTTTGATGTTCTTTCTGTGAGGGGTATTTGATGTCGAACGATGTGATGTTTTGGCTGTTGCCTTGGTTTTTCTGCTTTTTTGCTCTTGCCTTGATTTTTATTTATAAGGGAGCAAAGCGTCGCTCTGTTACAGGGTGGATGTTTTGGAGATGGGTGGTGCTTTATGGCGTTGTTGCCACCTACCTTGGTTTTGTTTATGTGGGCGTGGGCAGGCGCGCTGTTGACGGGGAGCTGCTCTTAAAGGGGGCGGTGTTTTCTTGCATTTTTGCAACTGTCCTTGGTTTGGTGTATCTGGGCGTCAAGAGTATGCCTGTTGCTTGGCAAGTGTTCTTAAAGGCGGTTATGTTTTGTTGCATGATGGGCTTTATCCTGTGGTTTGCTGCTGTGGGCATCAGAGATATGGATAGCATAAGGGCGGTATTCTTAAAGGTTTTGCTCTTGTCTTTATTGTTGAAAGTGCTCTTGGGGTTCTTTATACGCGAGCAAGGTGATACGGTGTTACAGAGGTTGTTGCGTGCTTTGAATTTTGTGCTGTTTTGCTGCATTTTGGCACTAATCCTTTTTTTTACCCGTCTGGGAGCAGAGAATCTAGGGTTGAGCTGGCTTTGGTTCTCGAATGATGGGATGTTTTCCTTTATTGTTGGATTTCTTTTTCCTTTGATTTATCAGGGTGTAAGGCGTGCACGTGTTTTAGGGGCTTGGTTCTTAAAGTAGGGTGTGTTTTTTTGTCTTATGGGTGTGATCTTTAATGGGCTTGCTGTGAGGGGTATGTGATGTCGAACGATTTGTTTTTTTTGCTGTTGTTGGTGTTTTCCTACCTTTTTATTGTTGTCGTTATTGGTACTTATAAGCTTTCCAATCGCTTCGATATTCCTTGGTGGCGGGCGGCGTTTTATTGTATTTGTGGTGTTTCCCTCTTTTTGAAGGAAGTGCTGTTTTATTGCATTTTAGGAGTCGTCCTTTTTTTAGTTCTTGAGGGGATGGAGAGTATGGACATACCATGGGGACTTCTGTCCTTGATAGGGATCGTGTTTGCTGCACTGTTGGAGTGGTTCTTAATTTTGCATATGAGGGGGCGGCGAGATGGGGTGGTGACGCGTTGTTTGTGGTTATTGAAGGGGGTGGTGTTTTGCGCCGTTGTTGGAGCGATCTTTTTTTGTTTGCGTTTGGGAGCAGAGAATCTAGGGTTGAGCAGGCTTTGGTTCGCGAAGGATTGGGTGTTTTTCATCATTTGTGGATTGATCCTTCCTGTTGTTTCTGTGGGAGCAAGGCGTGCGCGTTTGAAAGCGGAGGCGTTTTTAAAGAGAGTGGGGTTTATGGGGTATTACAGATAACGTCGAGGGAATGATTGTTCAAAAGAACAGCGATAGCGGTAGGTTTGGGGATCAAACCAAAGCCCTATTTTGCCTTCAAAATCACCAGAACGTTGTTTGGCAATATTCATAATAACGCCTGGGCGTTTTGCTAAATCTGCTTTTTCTTGTGCTAGAGAGGCGGCAAAGATTTTATCTTCCAACGACCGATTGCGCCAAATGGTGATGATGTTAAAGGCATTGGCACCAATTTCTGAGGCGCCTTTAATGTCTTCTGTGCTGGGGATATCTTTATCCAGACCACCTTTGCGGGCATGGGCGACAAGGTGGATGTGCACATTGTTTAAAACAGCCCAATCAACCATTTTATAAACGGCTTGTTCTTGTCTTGCATAATCATCAGAGGCAATGCCAAGCCGCATCAAACTGTCGATGATAAATTGATCGCAGCCATAGCGCGCACGACAATAGTCAAAGACTTCAAGCAAGGTGTCAACGCTTGATTTGCCAACATGCTCATAAAGAATAAGCCCATCGTCTAAAAAATGAAGAATCCGTTCAATCGTTTCTTTTGTAGGCTGTTCTAAGCCGCCCGTTTGTTTGGTTAAACGGCGAAGCGATTGTTCTCCTTTCATTTCTAGAGACGCTAAGCAAAGGCGACTCTTTTGTGCAATCCAATGGGGAATACAGTCTGATAATAATTGGCTTTTACCTGCACCACTCGCACCGCTCCAGAGCGTTAATTCTGCTGGGCGGAAATGCAATTTGTCCTTCAGTTTAGGATAGGGAACCGTATAACCAAGATGTTTTTCAGGCTCTGGCCAAAAAAGCCCAATCACTTGATCTTTATAGTCTGAGGCGCGCCGTAAACCTTCTGGGGCAAAGCTTTGTGCTGAGGAAAAGGCGGCTTTTATGGTGGCTTTATCGATCCCTGCGGTTAAACAGTCATTGGCATCTTTGCGAGGTAAACGGACACGGTAGCAACGGTGGCGTCCAAGCCTGCTGGCAATCTCACGGGCTGCTTCTTCTCCGGGCGGATCCATATCGGTGGCTAAAAAAATCGTTTCAAAAGATTCTAAATGATCAAATTCATTTTCAATCCAGTTGTGTTTTCCTCCACTGCCTCCTCCAAAGGGAACAGAAACCGCCGGATATCCATAGGCGGCTAAGGATAGCGCATCAATTTCTCCTTCAGTGATAACAATGGTACGGTTTGTTGAAGAAAGAATGGGAAATGGCGCCTGTGTGGAGGCGTGGTTGGTTGAGGGTACCTGCTGAGGTGTGTGTTGGGGTGCCTGCTGGGGCACCTGCGTGGAGGGGTGGTTGGTTGAGGTGGTGTTTTGGGATGCCTGTGTAGAGGCGGGGTTGGTTGAGGGTACCTGCTGAGGTGTGTGTTGGAATGCTTGCTGAGGTGCGTGCGTGGGTGCCTGCTGGGGTGTGTGCGGGGATGCCTGTGTGGAGGTGAGGTTAGTTGAGGCGGTGTTTTGGGGCGCCTGTGTGGAGGCGGGGTTTGTTGAGGGGGTGTTTTGGGGCACGTGTGGGGCGGGGTTTGTTGAGGGGGTGTTTTGGTGTGCCTGTGTAGAGGCGGGGTTGGTTGAGGCGGTGTTTTGGGATGCCTGTGTAGAGGCGGGGTTGGTTGAGGCGGTGTTTTGGGGCGCCTTTGTAGAGGTGAGGTTGGTTGAGGGTACCTGCTGGGGGGTGTGTTGGAATGCTTGCTGAGGTGTGTGCTGGGTCGCCTGCTGGGATGTGTGCGTGGAGGCGTGGTTTGTGGGGTAAAGGGCTTGCCAACCAAATAAAATCGGTTCACATTGGGAGGCTGTTGGTTTGGTTTTTGCTCCCGTTTGCGCAAGCCGTTCTTTGACTAAAGCAAGGGTGCCGTCGGGTTTATAAAAGGGGAAAATGATTTTTTTGCCATTTTCTCCTATGCGGTAACGCTTTATAATTTCTAGAGGAATGCGGCGTTCTTCGTGGAGATAGGTTTTTACAAGATTCTGCGGGCTCTGCCCTGTAGGAACCGGTGGACGGCGATAGGAACGATGGGGCGCCATAAAGGGTTTGGGGCGTGTCAGATTGAGAGTCGCGCGTGCTTCTTCTAAGGCTTGAGAAAGGCTAATGCCTTTGACTTCACACCAAAGGTCTAAAAGATCTCCTCCAGTGCTTTCTGCAAAATCATACCAAAGTCCTGCTTTACTACCACTCAAGCAAATCGATAAACTTTGACCAGCTTCACCACGTGTGTTGCCTACAATCCAATTGTTGCCTCGTTTGTGCCCTTGGGGAAGAAGCATTTCTGCTATTCTATCTGCTTGTGAGATAAGTTTTTGTTTGATTTCAAAAATTGTGCTCATGGTCATTCGTGATATTATTTTCGTTTTTCTCAAGATGTGAGAAGTGAGGACTCTGTTTTTGCTGTTCTCACCGTTTGATCTGATCGTAAAGTCTCGTGGTGCTATGGGGCTTGCCAGTTTACTTGAGAGCTTCTTTGCCGCTCTTTTCTTGCCAATGGTCGCGAAACTTCTTGGCTTGCCAATGGGCTTGGCTCTCACTCAAGCCTTCTGAAATGGCTGTGTTAATGTTTGTTTGCCAAGAGCATGGGAAGTGGCGCCTTGAGAAAAAGGAGGAAAGCGGAAAGGAGGAAGGGGGTGAAAGAAGGGCGGGGTGGATATGTCTGTGAGGGTGTGGTGCATGTTGGAGTGTCCTGTTGGGGGGGTGGGGCATGAGTTGGGGTGCCTGTGTGGAGGGGGAGTGCCAAAGAGTTTGCTTTTCATTGAAGTTTTTTGAAGCTGCTCTGTTGATGTCTGTTTGCCAAGAGCATGGGAAGTGGCGCCTTGGGAAAAGGAGGAAGGTGGAAAGGAGGAAGGGGGTGAAAGAAGGGCGGGGTGGATATGCCTGAGGGGGTGGTGCATGCTGGAGTCCTGGTGTATTGGGGTGCATGTTGGGGTGTGTATGTTGGGGTGCCTGTGGGGGTCTTTTGCGTGGGGAAAACGCTTTTGTGATGAGAGCAAAATGGTCGATGTTGACGCGTTTTGCTGTGTGAATCGCCTATCCAAATGTTGTTTTGCCGCCTTTTGTTTTGTCCGATGCTGTTGTGGTTTTGAAGCATTTTTGTCCCCGCGCTTGCTTGAAAAATACGTTGTTTGTGTGATGTCAAAAATTGTCGTTATAGTTGATCAAACTGCGGTAAAGCGTGTCATTGTTCTCAGAGGTAAAAGATGAGGAGCTCCTTTGTTTTTGCTGTTCTTGCCGTTCGATCTCACGGCGAAACCAGTTGCGCCATGTGGCTTGCCAGTCTACTTTGAGAGCTTCTTTGCCGCCTTTGGCTTGCCAATAGTCGCGAAACTTCTTTTCTTGCCAATGGGCTTGGCTTTCACTCAAACCTTCTGAAACTGCCGCCTTGATGTCTGCTTGCCAATGCTCAGGAAGACGATGCCCTTTGGTAACTGAGGTTGTGGTTTTTTTGTTGGAAGAAGGAGGGACGGAGGTAGGAAGATTGCTGGGAGGAAGAGTGGTGGCAGATTTTGTTTTTTCCCCCGTGACAATTTGCGCGATAGGGGCGGGAGTGAACTCGGCTTGGGGAGCGTTTAAAGGGGAGGCGTTTTTTTGCTCCGCTTCTGCTTGGGCAGGCAAAGGGAGAGGTGAATCAAGAGCCGATAAGGGTGATGGATGATCGCTTTGTTCAAAGTTCTCTTCGCAGGAAAAACAAGGTTCTGTCTCATCAAACAAAATTTTCTTTTCTAAAACACCGTAAGGTGTTTCCTTTTCTTCTGCCTTTTGAGCTTTTGAGTTTTGTGCAACATCTTTTGGACTTTCGTTAAGCAGTTGTTGCATCTCTGCATTGATTTTCTTGCGTTTTTTTGCCGAAGAACGACCCGCAAAGGATTTTTGTTCAAGCAATTTTTCACGCTCTTGAAAAACATTTTCGCAACGCTTGTTCCATAATCCATTGGCTAAATTTAAAATCTTACCCTCTTGGATGAGCATCTCTAAAACATTAACAAAAGTTCGCTTGTCACAACCACAAAGACGCGCTAAACGTTCTTTCGATATTTCTAAAGGTCGGCCACGGGCATACATTTCATTGAGAAGAATCGTATAGATTCCAATTTCGTGTGCGCGCATCCCACGTACACCTCCTAGAAAGTCATTTTGATACCAACAAACATATGGAAGCCTAGACGATTCATAATGAGGAGTTTCTTGTTGATTAGCGTATTTCATACTGCAATCTACTTTCTTCTTTTTTATACATTTTTATTGATGATAAAAGCTCAAATAAGGATTTAACTTGTGTTGTTTTTGGCTCTGTTCGATGATGACTAGAGGCTTCTTTACGATGCTTATAAATGATTGGCTGTGCTTGAAGCGCATGCAAACTTACGGTTTAAGATTGCGGTGATGGAAAAAATAAAGAATACCACACATTCTCAACGTACTTGCTTTTGGGCAGAAGCTTTGGAGGTGGTCTTTTATATCCGGTAGGGTGGTTAAAGTGTTTTTATGATCTAAAAATAAAAAAAATTCCCCCTAAAAAGTAAAATTTGTTTCCTTAATTTTATCCTTTTTAGAGGATAATGCAAGCCCGTTTTATAAAAAGGACGTGTTTTTTTAAAAAGACGCGCTATATGGTGAAATTATGAATATCGATGGTTGGCGTCAAAGATTAAGAATCGCTTTGGAAAAAAGTGGGCGGTCAAAAAGATCTATCTCCCTCGCTGCCGGTAAAGGCGCGGGGTACCTTCATTCTATTCTTTCTGAAGGAAAAGAACCAACAATCGAATCTCTCTCGCGAATTTGTCACGAAATTAATATCAGTATGAATTATATTCTTTACGGGAAAGGGGCTAGCCCTGAAGATAAAGAATTTATAGAGCTTATTTCGAAACTCTCTCCGCAAGAGAGACAGGCGATTTTGACTCTTTTGCGGCGACCAATTGGCGAAGCTTCAAAATAACTTCCTTCTGTGCTTTTGAGTCAAGGCGACTCCAGTGTTTTATTAATATTATGTCACTCATTTTATCTCTCCTGTGTGTTTATAATTGCAATTTTGTAAGAACAAATAGAGAACAACAAAGGGGCATGAGAGGAACAAAGAATAATAGATTTTTCTTTACATATGTCATTTGAACCCCGTAGATATTTAAAATATATCTTTTATGAAGGATAAAATGGTTGACATCTCTCCTATAGAGGATATAAGACTAACGCTATATTTAGTCTTGTCAAGACAAGGCTATGCTTTATCAACTATCTAAAGGGGGAAATCATGAAAAATATTTCATTCGTTAAAGAGGATGAAATCATTGTCGTTTTATGCGAAGAGGAAAATCCTTGTACTTATGAAGGACCAATCGACGAAATCGAAGAAGTGCTCGAACTGATTGAAGAATGTGAAACTGTTTATAGAGTTTTACGACTCGATCTGACAACTTCTCATGCTGAAGATGTTACGGAACAAATCGCTGATTTTTATGTCGAAAATCATGAAATGAATGAAGAAAATACACAATTGCAGCCCTTCATTTTGAATAGTGAAGCTTATCATGCTTGTTTAAATGAAAGAGCGGCTTGCGATTATGAAGATAATCTCTATGGCTCTTATGAAAAACAGCATCGTTTACGCCCATGTGATGTCTTGACAGATTATTGGTGGTAAACATGCCAAGTTATCTCAAGACTTCGTATCAAGGGTTTCCACTTTATTATGCTGGCAACACGCGAAATTTAATCAGACTCGAACCACAAAAACACAACGCTATACTTTTTATATCGCAAGAGGTGGCTCAGTCTATGGCAAAAAAATTGGAGGAAGAATATTGCCGCCATGATTTTTCCGTCGTGCAGTAGCAGGGTTGAAAAAAGAAGCCGCAATGATGGGCCCAAGTGCTTTTTCATTGCGGTGACAATGGTGTGCGTTATGCTTTCGTTCTTGGGGGGGGGAGCTTAGGGGAGCCGCTTGGGGGAGAGCTTTGCGGGGATTTTCTTAGCCGATATGGAAAGGGGGGGCATGAAGAAAAGAGCCCTATATATGGGGAATTGCGGACGCTTGTGTGGGGGGGGAAGTTGCCGGCTGGTTCATTGGGGGATAAGGCAATGAAGGGGCAGCGGGTTATCCAGTGGGGTTGGAGTGATATGAAAGCATGCTGGAGAACAAAAATGAAGGCTTAGGGGGAAGAGAAGCAGCAGTACAGACAGGTTCCAACCTATAAAAAGGCACGTTCAAGGGGAAAGAGCCGGTTTTTGTATTTTTGCGGCACGCAAGTAGGGAGCTTGGAATGATACCTAAAGCATGCTGGAAAATGGAAGGAGGTGTTTGACGGGGGAGGTCGTTAAAGCTTGTTTAGACATATTGGGACACGTGGGGGGCTTTGGGGTGCTTTTGTGTTGAGTGCTGGGGGAGAGCGCCGCAATGATGGGCCCAAGTGCTTTTTCATTGCGGTGATAATGGTGCACGTTATGCTTTCGTCTAGGGGGTGCGCCGCTTGGGAGGGGCTTAGCTGATATGGAAAAGGAGGGGATGAGAAACTTGTGGGGAGGAGGGATGTTGGGGGGAAGCTTGTTGGGGAAAATGTTGGTGGTTGGCTGGTTAAGAGGGAGGACGAGTGGGGGGAGGAGAGCTTGAAGCGTATGCAAGGCATATGCTGGAGGGGAGATATGAGGTGTGGAAAGGGGGCAGCCGTATAGCGTTGAGGAGATGTCAATCTTTAAAAAAAGTTCCGTGTAGGGGGAAAGTAGAGGGCTTGGAGCGCAGGGAGTGCAAAGAGCTTGGATATGAATGTGAAAGCATGTTGGGAAATGAGGGAAGGTGTTTGAGAGGGAAGAAGAGGAAGAAGCTATGGGGGCGCGGTTCTGACCGTTTTTGTATTGAGCCTTAGGGGGGCAATGATGGGCGAGAGGTTTTTTTATCGGGGAGAAAATATCACGCGTTATGCTTTCGTCTAGGGGGGGCGCCGCTTGGGAGGGGCTTAGCTGATATGGAAAAGGAGGGGATGAGAAACTTGTGGGGAGGGGGAAGTTGAGGGGGCGTTTCCAAAAGCTTTTGTGATTTCAGCAGCACAATATTTAAGGATGCTGTCATTCTTAGTGGGGAATGCATCTTAAAAGATATGAATGTTTCAAAGAGAATATGTTGCAAAAAAACACCTTAAAGATGAAGGGGAGAATACTATGCCAATCATTATCGATTGTATTCAAGGAACAGAGGAATGGCAGCAAGCGCGTAATGGTTTGATTACGGCTTCGTTGTTTGAGATGGTTATGGCACGAACAAAACAAGGGCAAAAAACGTCACGCTATCAGAGTGTGATGATGAAATTGGCGGGAGAAAGAATTACCGGAAAAACCGTTGATGAAGGGGCAACACTTTCTATGCGACGTGGGACTGAATTAGAACCAAGCGCGCGACAGCTTTATGGGAAACTGACACATACAGAACCTGAATGTATTGGCTTTGTTTTGGCTGATGATCGCGGACAAGGATTTTCTCCCGATGCTTTTGTTGGAAAAAATGGATTGTTGGAAATTAAAACAAAAAAACCTGAAATTTTAATTCCTCATTTCATGCAAAAGGGCTTTCCAGCAGAACATAAAGCACAATGTCAAGGAGGGTTATGGATTTCTCAACGCGAATGGGTGGATTTAATGCTCTATTGGCCGGATATGCCTCCTTTGATTAAACGGGCTTATCGTGATGAAGCGTATATTTGCAAGCTTGAAAATGAAATTAGCCGTTTTAATGAGGCTTTGGAGAAGATGGTACAGCAAATTAAGAGTGTTGGGACAGGTTTTCATATAAGAACAGAAATTGCTTTGAAGGAGGGGGAAGAAAGGGTGCTTGGAATGAAGACAAAGCGTATGCTGGAGGGGAAAACGAGAATGAGACGGGGTGGGAAGGGATCTTGTGTAGCGTTGAGGAGAGGCAAAGTTCTATAAAAAGGAAAGAGCAGAGGGAAAAGAGCTGGTTTTTGTGTTGGAGGAGGGTGCCAAATAAGGGGGCGCAGGGAAGCAGGGAGCATAGCGAACTTTAGGGGACAGGAATGTGAAAGCCATGGTGGGAAAATGTGGGAAGAAAGGGTGCTTGGAGCGCATGCAAGGCGGCGCGGTATGCTGGAGGGGAAAACGAGAATGGGAGTAAGGCTAAGTGTTCAGAGGTATGGAGGCTGTGATTTTGGGTGCTTTTGTGGTGAGTGTTGGGGGGGAGCCGCAATGAAAGGGCTGAGTTGCTTTTTCATTGTGGTGACAATGGTGTACGTTATGCTTTCGTTCTTGGGGGGAGAGAGCTTTGCGGGGGCTTGGGGGATTTTCTTAGCCGATATGGAAAAGGGGGAGATACGCGGCTTTGGGAAGAGAAATGTTGGAGCGGGATGAGGAGGAAATGGTGGGGATGAAGGGGGCAGGTCGTTATCCTGTGATTTGGAGTGACACGAAAGCATGCTGGAGAACAAAAATGAGGTTTAGGGGGAAGGGAAGCAGCAGTACAGACAGGTTCCAACCTATAAAAAGGCACGTTCAAGGAGGAAAAGAGCCGGTTTTTATGTTTTTGCGGCACGCAAGTAGGGAGCTTGGAATGATACGTAAAGCATGCTGGAAAATGGAAGGAGGTGTTTGGCGGGGGAGGTCATTAAAGCTTGTTTAGACGTATTGGGACAACGGGGAGCTTCTGGCCGCTTTTGTGTTGTGCCGTATTTGGGGGCGCGATGAAAGTCCCCCATGATGGCGAAGTTGCCGGACAAGTGCTTTTTCATTGGAGAGGAAATGGTCCTTGTGGTACTTTTGTTCATTAAGAAAGAGTCGTTTGAGGGGCGTTTTTTAGCCGATATGGGAAAAGGATGTAGGGGCATGAGAAAAAGTCTGTGTGGAGTCAAGTGGGCTTGTTGGGGAAAAGATTGGGGGGCAGGTTGTGGAAAAAATAGAGGGGTGGAGGAAAGGGGAGAATAAGAAAAGAACGGATAGAGACATTATAATCTTTATGTTTTTCTACACTACCTTGTTATAGAAAATCAAAAATGACCACACCTTGTGAATTCACTGTGGGGCTGATCTTAAAGCTCTTCAAAAGCACTGATCAATAGATACTTCTCCATATAACTTTGATAAATGATATTAGTATGATCCCGAAGATAAATGCACCAATATTTACCAAATATCCTTTTATACTGATGAAAATTAATAACCCTATACTTATTATTCCTAGTGGTATATTCCACGTAAAAAACGAAATTATATAACACATTATAGGTATTATTCCACAAATAATGAAAATTACATTCATGATACTACCAATTACATGCTCGGTATTATCTTGTCGTCTGTTCTCTTGCTTTCTACTAATTTCAGAAGCCTTGTCATTATCTTTAAAAGTTTTATGATAGAACTGATTGTAAGCAGCTCTCTTTTGAGGATCTTTAAGAACTTCATAGGCTTCACAAATTTTTCTGAATTTTTGTTCTGCTTCGGTACTAGAATTATGATCAGGGTGGTATTGCAGAGCTAATTTACGAAAAGCAGATTTTATCTGTTTATCGTTGCATGCGTAGCTTACACCAAGAATTCCATAATAATCGTCTTCATTTACTATCATTAAATACAGCCACTTTGTGCATTGCTCTTATTTTATAAGATCGTTTAATTGATCTCTTTTGAATGTATCGACATGTGTTATTTTTATGTTAGAAATATGGTGAAAATTGTATTGAGTGGCATGGCTGTACTTGGGGCTATTGTCTCTAAATGAGAGGAGATACAGTTCAAAACGCTTAAAAATGCAGAGTGTTTTTAATATTTTAGAAATATTTTTTACAAAAATAGATTAAAAGAGAGACGATAAATCAAATGTAAAAGGGACGGCAATAATAGCCAAGGTTGTCATTATTGTAAATAAACAGGCAGGAACCTTAAATCTAAAACGCCAAAGTAAACTTATGGGAACAGACATTATCGTTGTTATTACGAATGCTACGATAAACCATTGCAGGAATAAGTTCATTATATTAATTTCATTATTAAAACGATTTTGATTAAGACGATTTTGTTTTAGTTCTTCCTCTGAAACACAGTCGATAATAGAAACGCCATAATAAACAGGAAATTTTCCACCTGGACAAGCGCTAACAGAAAATTGTTCAAGCTCTAACCATTCTCTTTCGCGTTCTTTTTCTAATAGCTTCTTTTTTATTTTCTGTCTTATATATTCTTTGGAAATACAATTGATCGGAGAAGTACTTCCAACAAAAAGACCATCTGTTGTACATCCACTCGTTGTATGATGCGTGAATAAAACAGTGCTTATTGCTATAGCGAAGAAAATAAAGTGTTTAAACAGAGGGTATTTATTGTCGTTTGTTTCTGATGAGCTTTTATAAGTCATTTCTGTTAAATAAATCAATATGTGTTATTTTTGTGTTGAAAATATACGTAAAAACGTATTTAATAAAAATGGTTATAATGATCATAATGTGTCTAAATAAAGGTGTGGTACTGGCTAAAACCCCGCATATGTGGGGTTTTAGCTTATTGGAGGAGATATGACAGCAGAAAATATGCAGAAAATATAAGGGGATCTGTAGCCAAAATGGTTGTCCTAGGGTGGGGAGAGTAGGGAATATCCAAAATACTCCAAATGAAATATACTTGTTGTTGTACATTCACGCACTTGTTTTAATAAAGATATCTCGCTCTAAGCTCATTTCACAGCCATTTTATGCCGGCGTTCATAAATTTCATACTGGCGCCTGTGAATAATATCGTGAGGGGTATAACGGTCAAGCCCCGTAGATTATAAACCCCAGAGGTTATAAAACCCTGTAGATTATAAACATTGCGCACCCTATCTTACTTTATGAAAAAGTAAGTTGGTACTATTGGGGGGCCGTTGCCAAAATTGCGGCATGGGCTGTAGCTCTTGAGACGATTCATAATCTCGTTTACTGGGAGGCTTTTTACGAAGAGATATGCTTTTCTTGGAAAGTTTCTCGCCATACGGATCTTTCTGCTTGTGAACTGTAAGCGAAGAGGGGTGATTGATTTCAATAGAACAGAGGGAGAGAGCTTTTCGCTCTTGGGGCTCTTATGCAAGACGAATAACGCTATCCGTATCAATCAAAGTATTCGTATAAAAAAGATGCGTGTTGAAAGAGGGAGGCTTAGAGCACGTGGAAAACCATAGTGTATAAAATTGGTAATGAGGGATCTTCTTTGAAAAGGCAGGCTCTCAATTTTCTGCCATATGGGATGTCTAGTATATGGGGATGCCTGTCATATGAGATGTTTGCCATATGGGAGCGTGGGGTGCTTAGTGAAAGCTTTATTGAGGGGATTTTATCACTGTTTGGTTTTTGCTTTTGGTAAGGGGTGGGGAGAATGGGAAAGGCGTTGAGAGGAGGTTCTGGAAATGGCTCTGTTAGATCTGTTGTAAATGACGAATAGGATCGATGAAGCTTATTCTAATTTTTACAGGGAATACTTGTGTTGCTTGAGGTGGATAGAGAGGCTGGAAAGATAAGATTATTCGTTTTGGGGCGGATAAAGGTATCAATGGGATATGTTTAAACAATGAGTTTATAATAATTCATTATTGAGATTCAATTTGAATTTCAATGAGAGCCCGAAATAGTGTGAGATGTTTTTAGTTCTCTTATTCAAACGCTCTTATATTGAATCAAGTAAAATCGTTTGTTTGCATATTACAAACAGGGTGAGCTTGTGGGGAAAAATATTCAAGAAATAAAATATTGAAAAAATAAAAATGCCTATACCGTCTCAAGTGCTAAGAGTTGTTGCAACAGTGAGGCTTGGCAAAGAGAAGGAGTAAAGGGGGACAATCTTACAGAAATGAAAGAGAGGGGAGGCAAGGGGTGGGGGGATATTCTTTGGGGGGCGGTCAATTTCAAAAGCCGTTCGCAAAGCATTTTAGAGATTAAGCGTGTCATTGAGGCTCTTGATTTTGAAGCCATTGATTTTGAGGCTACTGATTTTGAGGCTATTGAAGCGCATGGTTTAAAGGATGGAGGATTTGATGAAGCCGATGAAGGTTGGGGAAAAGATTTAGGCTTATAGGGAAGACTTATAAGGGCAAGAAGAGAGAGGCAAAAGAAGAATAAAATGGTGCTGCGAGAGAGGATTGAACTCTCGACCTCTCCCTTACCAAGGGAGTGCTCTACCACTGAGCTACCGCAGCCCTTTTCAATCTTTGCGCTGTCTTGTGCCATATTGTCAGAAAATAGGCAAGAGAACATTTGTATATTCTTGCAAGAAAACGTATCTTATGTCATGACATATGTTTCTTATATGCTTAAATATTTAAGGTTATGAGTTGCTTGGATAGAAGCTCAACACTGTTTAAAAGGTTGCGCAATGACACAAATGCATCAAAAACAAAAACAAAATGAAATTAATCATCAAGATGAAAAAGCAAAACGACGTCAAGAAAGATTGGCACAACAATTGCGTCAAAACCTGAAACGTCGAAAAGAGCAAAGCCGAAAAAGAGCACAACCAGAGCTCTAAAATGCAAAAAAATGTTTTTTAGTAAATTTTTGCAACCAAACTTCTCAATAATTTGTTCTCATAGTTAGAATGCGTTCTAAAACGATTAATAAAGCATAACTTCCCGAAGGGGGACAATCCTTTGGAAGGGCAGGCACAAAGGAAAAGAGGGAAAACACGATGGATTCTATTCAAATTGTTGGGGGAGAAAAACTTCAAGGAACAATTCCTATTTCTGGGGCAAAAAATGCTGCATTGCCTCTTATGATTGCGGCGCTGCTGACAGAAGAAACGCTCACTTTAGAAAATATTCCGCATCTGGCCGATGTTGAATTGCTTATTCGTATTCTCAATAATCATGGTGTTGGATATGCCGTTGATGGACAAGAGTTTAACGATGAATGTGTGAATTCAAGAACAATTCATTTTACGGCGCAAAAAATAGCCACAACACGGGCACCATACGAACTGGTGAAAAAAATGCGTGCAAGCTTTTGGGTTATTGGACCTCTGCTTGCACGATGCGCAGAGGCTTATGTTTCGCTTCCTGGAGGATGCGCTATTGGAACAAGACCTGTCGATTTTATCCTTGAGGGACTTAAAACTTTAGGCGCACAGATTACTATCGAAAATGGATATGTTCATGCAAAAGCGCTAAAGGGGTTAAAAGGTGCTCACTATCGTTTCCCTAAAGTCACTGTTGGTGGAACCCATGTGCTGCTGATGGCGGCGACAATGGCAAAGGGAACAACCACTCTTGAGAATGCGGCTTGTGAGCCAGAAGTGACAAATCTTATTCGAACCCTGAATGCTATGGGGGCTCAAATAACCGGTGAAGGAACAACAACGCTTACAATTGAAGGGGTTAAAAAACTCAACGGTGCTAGAGTACGCGTTATTGCTGATCGAATCGAAGCGGGAACATATGCAATGGCTGTTGCTATGACGGGAGGAGATGTCTTTCTTAAAAATGCAAATCCTAATCATCTCACAAAAGTGCTTAAGGTGCTCCAAAAAACAGGACTCGAGATTCAAATAGAACCTCAAGGAATTCATATTAAGCGAAATCCAAAGAACACCAAAATTATGCCCGTTGATATTAAAACAGGACCTTATCCTGCTTTTCCAACTGATCTCCAAGCGCAATTCATGGCGCTCATGACACGGGCTGAAGGAATCGCGCATATTACAGAGACGGTTTTCGAAAATCGTTTTATGCATGTTCAAGAACTCAATCGCTTAGGGGCACAGATAAAGCTTGATGGGCAGACGGCAACTGTCTATGGAACAGAGAATTTGCAAGGGGCTCCTGTCATGGCGACGGATTTGCGTGCTTCTGTTTCTCTTGTGATTGCAGCATTGGCAGCAAAGGGAGAAACAATCGTCAATCGTGTTTATCATCTTGATCGTGGATTTGAGAGATTAGAAGAAAAATTGGCTCGTTGTGGCGCAAAAATCCAACGTATCACAGTGTAAAGCTTTCAAAGTGTAAACCTGTTAAAGATATGCTGAATGCTTTGCGCTGTGGTTGAGGGGGGCGATTGCTTGGGGGCGTTTTAACACAATGTTTGCTTGTTGGGAGGGGCTGGGCTTGGGGCGCTGGGCTTGGCTGGTGCATTTTTAATGGTTTACTCTCTTGCTTGTGGAATTTTGGAGCCGTACATTCTTGATGATTTTCTCAATAGTTCTTTCAAATCTCCATTTTTCAAGGGTATGGCTTTTGTGGCTGCTGTTTTCTTTTCGGAATGGTTTTTCTTTCGTGTAAAGTTTTGCTTCTCTCACTCTTGAGGAGGCTCGTGATTATTGTCTAAGTTTCGTTCATGGCGCTCATGACGCGGGGTTGAGGGAAGCGCGTGAAATTACAGAGACGGTTTTCGAAAATCGTTTTATGCATGTTCAAGAACTCAATCGCTTGAGGGCACAGATAAAGCTTGATGGGCGAGAGGGCAACCGTCTCGTGGAACAGAGAATTTGCAAGGGGGGCCTCATCATGGCGACGGATTTGCGTGCTTGTTGTTTCTCTTGTGATTGCAGCCCTCTTACTCTTGTTACATTGGCAGCAAAGGGGGAAACAATCGTCAATCGTGTTTATCATCTTGATCGTGGATTTGAGAGATTAGAAGAAAAATTGGCTCGTTGTGGCGCAAAAATCCAACGTATCACAGTGTAAATCTGTAAGATGTCTCTCAAAAATGGCTTTGGGAGGGGGTGATATGTTGTTAGGTGTGCTTTTGGGAGGCTTGATCTCAAAAATAAAGGGTTATTAGTCCTCTCAATAAACGTGGGTTTTATTTCATGGTTTTGGAGTTTTTACGAGCGGGCATAAAAGTTTGAGAGGCGGGTGGGGCTCATAAAACAAACAAATAGAGACTGTTTTTAAATTTTATTGCTAATTTCATGAAATTACTTTATTGGTAAGAGAATGTTTTGGTCGTCTACGCAGCGATCAACAGGGAATGAAAGACCCTAAACTTGAGACACGTATTTATCCAGCTTTATGGATATCCCGGATTTCCGGGAGCTTTTGTTATGTCCAGGTGCTCTCTAGCACTAAAAGCAAAAGGCTGAGTCAAGTTTCAGCTCTTTCAACTCCCGGAATACCAATGCGAGGGCGCTCGCAACCGGCAGGGGAGCTTGAAGTGAAAGCTAAAAATCCACACTTTAACGACATTTCGATAGGCAGAAAA
The DNA here is from genome assembly GCF_042197045.1 of Bartonella sp. AA74HLJMH. Classification (NCBI taxonomy): domain Bacteria; kingdom Pseudomonadati; phylum Pseudomonadota; class Alphaproteobacteria; order Hyphomicrobiales; family Bartonellaceae; genus Bartonella; species Bartonella sp. AA74HLJMH. The sequence continues at coordinate 62,562 of NZ_JBHIRJ010000002.1, read as the reverse complement.
ATTCGCTTTAAAAGAACAATGATCGGAATGTCGCAAAAGAAATTAGGCAGCCAGTTAGG
>NZ_JBHIRJ010000002.1:8690-62403 GCF_042197045.1 Bartonella sp. AA74HLJMH | reverse complement strand
GCGTTTACAAGAAATTGCTGATATTCTCAATGTTCCCATTTCTTTTTTCTACTCCGATCTCTCGACAAAAGAAAATGCCTTGTATTGCTGTGATGAAGGGATCGCAAGTAAAGAAGAGCACATCCTTTTGAAAAGTTTTAGAGAGCTCAAACCTCAAAAACAGAAGGCAATTTTGTGTTTGATTGTCTCATGAGATAAAAACACTGTTTTAATTTTTATTGCTGGTCTCCAGAAATTATTTTATGAACAAGCACCAAGGTTCTCGTCGTATAGTGTGGTTGAATGGTGGAACCCAAAGCCTGAAAATCCAAGATGAAACATTAGCCTGCTTTATAAGTATCGCGAGATTCCGGGAGTTTTTGCTATGTCCAGGTGCTCTCTAGCACTAAAAGCAAAAAAGCTGACTGAACTCAGTGTTTTTGACTCCCGGAATACGCATAAGAGGCGCTCGCAACCGGCAGGGGAGCTTGAAGTGAAAGCTAAAAATCCACACTTTAACGATATTTCGATAGGCAGAAAAATTCGCTTTAAAAGAACAATGATCGGAATGTCGCAAAAGAAATTAGGCAGCCAGTTAGGTGTGACTTTTCAACAAATCCAAAAATATGAAAAAGGCTCTAATCGTATAGGAGCTGGGCGTTTACAAGAAATTGCTGATATTCTCAATGTTCCCATTTCTTTTTTCTACTCCGATCTCTCGACAAAAGAAAATGTCTTGTATTGCTGTGATGAAAGGATTTCAAGTAAAGAAGAGCACATCCTTTTGAAAAGTTTTAGAGAGCTCAAACCTAAAAAGCAAAAAGCAATTTTAAGATTAAATTTTCGTTAGAATCAAAAAAAAGATTAAAGAGGCTCTTGCTAAATAATAAATTATTATATAAAGCTTTTTCTAGAGAAGGGGGTTAACATTTCTCCTCCCCCCCCCCCCGCAGAAATGTCCAAATAAAACCTCCTTCTCATCGTTTTAAAAATCACGAAAAATTTTATCTTTTATCCTTTATTTTTTTTAAAAGAGTGACTTATTTGTGCTAGAAAAGTTGCTGTATTAGGCAAATTGGAGGGTGGGGTGTTTTTAGTAGGGATTTGGGAAGGGCTGGAAAAGTCGTCTTGTCAAATAGAGTTCTCAAAAGAAAATCTTGGAAAGAAACTATCAAAGGGGCGGCTTAAAAGAAGCTACCAAAAATCCGGAACTTCAGGCTTTAAATGAGGACCAATCCGTACTGCCGAGACCTTTTCTGCTAAACCGGTGCGATCTGAAATCTCAACCGCTAAACCACAAAGGGTGGCAGGACCACACGCCGGTTCAAAACGATCTTGCTTCGTCTTATAAAGAAAACGGTGTAAGGGTTCTTCTTTATCCATTCCAAGAGAGGAGTTATAATCTCCACACATGCCTGCATCTGTTAAATAGGCGCTCCCACCTTCTAAGATCTGCGCGTCAGCCGTGGGAATATGCGTATGTGTGCCAACGATAACACTCACACGACCATCAAGAAAATGGCCAAAACATTGCTTCTCGCTTGTCGTTTCTGCGTGAAAGTCAAAAATAATCGTATCGGCTTGCTCCATCAACGAACAGGCAAGCAGAATATTTTCCGCTGTTTCAAATGGATCTTCTACTTTACACGGCATAAAAACGTTGCCCAACAGATTGGCGACAAGAACACGGGCGCCATTTTTTGCCGTAAAAACACCAGAACCTTTTCCAGGAGTTTCTTTCGAAAAATTGGCAGGGCGTAAAAAACGATCACTCTCATGGGCATACTGCAATGCTTCTTTGTGAGAAAAAGCATGATTACCTGTGGTGACAACATCAACACCGGTTATCAAAAGATCTTGATACGTTTCTTGTGTGAGACCAAAACCACCAGAGGCATTTTCACCATTTACCACAACAAAATCAAGCTGCCATTTCTCAATCAGTTGAGGAAGGTGTTCAAAAACAGCTTTACAGCCTGTGCTACCAACAATGTCACCTAAAAATAAAAAACGCATAGGCGCTTTAATCACATTTTAACATTTTAAGAAACCTTTTTCTGTAAAAATTCCTTGTACCTGTAGATCATATTCTGTCGGAGGAATAGAGGAAACCTCCTGACATGAAAATCCTATGCCCCATAATGTCATTTGATGCCCTTGTTTTTCAAGAGCTGCAACAGCACGGTCATAGTATCCTCCTCCATAGCCAAGACGGTGACATTGACGATCAAACGCAGAAAGCGGAACAATAATATTATTGGGGGCAACAACGTCATTGTCTGCACCCGGACCAAAGGTGCCAAAACGCATGGGCTCTAAAATTGTGCTGGGCGAAAAGGCACGGAAAATCATGGTGGTGGAATCAAGAACTGCTGGTAAGGCTAAATGCCCACCGCGTAACGCTACAGCATCCAGTAAAGGACGCGGGTCAATTTCCGATTTAATGGGCCAATAGCCTGCTAAAATGAGGCGTGAAAAATCGGTTCCCTTCTTTTCAAGGTATTCAATAAAGTGGCAACAAGCACGCTGCGAAAAGAGTGCACGCTCTTCTGTTAAAAGAGCATCACGACGCGATAAACCGTTTTTGCGTTGCTGTGTGCGAAGGGATGAAGCAGATTCATAGAGGGGATTATTTGTCATTGTCTCGTCAATTGTTTTATAAGATGCTGGTATTTTATCCATTGTTGGCGTTTTGTAAATCTCTGTATGGACAAGAGCTGTGCTCATGAAAAAAAAAGCATGAAAAAAAGTGTGTGCTCTTTAGGGGGCATCTTGGTGCGACAAGCCGCTTTTGCGTTGCTGTGTGCGAAGGGATGAAGCAGATTCATAGAGGGGATTATTTTGTAAGTGCTGTCTGTTTTATAAAATAAAGCTTATCGTAATTTTTATTTCTTGAAAAGAGAATATCGTCATTGGTCTTATGTAAAAGGACGCTCTCAATTTTAGCTGGAAAAATTTGATGTAAAAAAGTTATATAAATAAAGGGTGATCCACAACAGCCGATGGAAAAAGCTGATCCCGGGAACCTATACAAATAGGTGGGCGCCATATGAAAAAGCCCACGGGCTTGATCAGGGACAGCTCCCTTGGAGATCATTAAGGTCTCAGGAATACGTTATTTCCTGTCGAGAAGCGCAGAACACCCTCCTTAATATAAAACAATTTCAGAGCTTCTGCTAGAGATAAAATAACTTCGCTCTCTTCTTTTTCATGAAGTATTTCAGGAGAGATTGATGATATTGTCGGTGGTTGCTCGAAATGGCTGTATGATGGATGGCTTATTCAAAGTAAAAAAGCAAAAAATATGAGTGGGGGTGGGTGATTGAGTGACGCAGAACGGTTTATTGGCAATGGCTTGATTGGCTCTTTTGGGACAGTACTTGATTTTTATGTTTCGTGGTAATGCTTGGAGGAGTTTTGAAAGGAATATTTCTTATTCAAGGATGTTGGTTGAATTGGTGTTGCACCTTTGAAGTTTTTGCTTTGTGAAGCCATATTTCAGGGCTGTTTTATCAACTTTGAGGGGTGGAGGAGAGCCGATACGGTATGTGCTTCTATATGGTTGAAGCTCATAAATAAAAAACAGACGGTGATAGTTTATTAGAGGCGCTAAGCGATGTTTTAAGCTTTTTTCAAAAAGTATTTTTTGAGGATCGTGTTTACAATTTTTTTTATCCATGATGGAAGGTGTGAAAAGAAGAAACGGCGTGAAGAGGACTTAGGCGTGAAGCCCGTATGCTTGCTATGAGAAGAAATTCTGTAAGGGGCATATTGGAAGTGTTTGGACGCTGCCTGTAATACAAAAAAAGTTCAAATTCAAAAAAGGCACTGTCAATTGTGTGTGGGGGGTGTGGTTATAAGCAGGGGCAGTTTATTGAGTGGAATGTGAAGCCGGCTTGCGTCTTATCTAGGTTTGAAAGGATGCCGTAAAGTGTCTTGTTCTTGAATGGTTTTAAAGAGCTTGGGGTGATTGTTCGTCTAGCAGAGCTTGCACGCGCTTTTGAATCCTGCGCATTTGTGGAGTGTAATCCAATGCTGTTTCATCAATCTTAAGAGCCAAGTTTTGAACGCTCTGTTGCTTCCATGGTAATGGCTAAGTTTCAAAAAAAGACACTGTCAATTGGGGGGGGTTATAAGCAGGGGCAGTTTATTGAGTGGAATGTGAAGCCGGCTTGCGTCTTATCTAGGTTTGAAAGGATTCCGTAAAGCGTCTTATTCTTGAATGGTTTCAAAGAGCTTGGGGTGATTGTTCGTCTAACAGAGCTTGAACGCGCTTTTGAATCCTGCGCATTTGTGGATAGTAATCCAATGCTGTTTCATAAGCTTTAAGAGCAAGTTTTGGACGCTCCGTTGCTTCCATGACAACGCCAAGTTCAAAAAAAGCACTATAATTGCGCGGCTCAAGTTCAAGAGCATGGTTGAGATCAAGCAGGGCAAGTTTGAAATCGTTCAGCTGAATGTGAATCCAAGCACGCCTTACCCAAGCTTCAGCATGAGTAGGTAAAAGTGCAAGAGCATTATCAATATAATCAAGCGCAAGTCCATAATCGTCGCTGTTGAGTGCATTTTCAGCCCATGACATTAAAAGATCAATCGTCTCACTCCCCGATTGGGACCATAAATGTTGAAGTTGTTGACTGATCTTTTTCGCTTTAGCAACATCAGCACAATATTTCAATTCTTTGAGTAAACGTGAAATTTCTGCTTCTTTGCGCTGCTTAACTCTGTCAACATGGGAAAGCTGCTCTTTGTCAAGATCTTCAAGAATAACCGCCGAGGAATCAGAATCGGAGGGCGTTGAGGAAGGGGGAGGAGAATTGGGAATAAGATCATCTAACGGTAAAAGCGATTGTGGAGAAGGCCGATCTTCAGGAAGAGAAGGAGGATTTTGCCCATAGCTCGAGGGAACAAAACAAAAAACACCAACAAAAAAAAGAAAAAACGCGCGCTGAAAAATACAGAAAAAACGCAGCTGAAAAAATCGAAAGGCTTTTAAAAAAATAAAAGAATCCATAAAAACAAGCCCCCAAAAGATAAATCACCAAATATTATCAAATACTAGACTTGTAATCAACGGACTTGTAACCAAAAAAACGCAAGAAAAAATTTTTAAGCCTACAATCAAAGTAGGCATAAAAACATTGATCCTAAAGAAATTAGTCCTAAAAGAATTAGCCCTGACGTGCTCTAAAACGTGGGTTCGTTTTATTAAGAATATAAACACGACCCTTACGACGCACCAAACGATTGTTACGGTGGCGCTCTTTTAGTGCTTTAAGCGAATTTTTAATTTTCATCATATTCACCGTTTAAATAGTTTACGTAACACAATACTATAATACAATATTAAAACACGAAAATACAATATTACAACCCCAATAGACTGCTTACTCTATGAGCATTGCATTGCGATATCGTACTTGCATGATAACATCACACGATACACTCTTTCACTGTGATCACAAAAAGAAAAGCGCACTCTTAAGGTACGCATTAACCACTTCATTAGCACAACGATAAGTGAAAATTGCAAAAAAGTAGGAGAGATTTAACAAGAAGTCTTATTCTTGTCAAGGGTATATCCCTTACAAATTCCTTAGGGTGTGTTAATGGTTGCCTTGAAGGTAAAAATTTTCTCGTAAAAAAAGGACACAAAAAAGCACAAAGAGTGGAAAAAAGTAAAAGCTTCCTATTTGTGAGAAAATAATCCTGTTTTTTCGTAAAATATCATCGTTTAGTAAGGCTCATGTAAAATTTATAACATGAGGTGTTTTTTGTTCGTGTGTGAGGATATTCTTAAGGCTTATTCTTAAAACCTAAAAAATAAACCGCATGATGATGACGAAGATGATGAATTGATAAGGATAAATTTCTATTGTTCAGAGAAAACATAGTAAAATAAGAGTTTCGCATAGTCTTAAGGTTTTCTCATTGCAAATCTGTGTATCTTTAAGCATAGCATTCGCTGCTTGCATATCACAAGCGGGATTGATCTATGGTAAAGATACTTGAAGATAAGGAATAAAACGGTCTTTTATGAATGCTTTCAAATGCTAAGAGTGTTGTAACATTGGAGACTGGCAAAGCGGTATGATGAGGTTGGCGTTTACGCTTCATAAGTTTAAAGAGGGTGGTGCACTATGAATGTTTAAGTTATTATCGAGAGTTTTTATGCTCTATGACGGGGGCTACTGTTGTGAAGTGGTGGCAATGTGCATTGGCCAAGTGTTTCTTTAAAACAAGTGCGTAAATTGGCAACACAAGTGTCTTCTGTTTGAGGCTTTTTATTTTACGTGAGGGGTGAGAGGATGTTTGGTTTGGGAATGGATAAGCTTAGTGCTGTAATCATATCCTGTAATTATATCTTTGACGTGGAGATCAGGGACGGAGCGCTTGGTACTTTTAATGAGGAATTAAATCTGTGCTGTTAGAGTGAAAGATTATGCATAAATTTCTCTTTTAAGGCAATAGTTTATGATTCTTTGCAACCCAATTATTTCTACGTGGGTGGAGTGCTGGATATTGTCAAACGGATGGGGAATTCAAATTATCCGGTGAGAGAGACAGTATACTGAGAATACACTTTGGCTCTTGAATGTGGATAGTTTGAATTCCTTTTAATATCCATGCTGTAGAAAAATTTGACCTTCCCAAGGGTGGTCTATGATGATGTTTATTGAAAGAGTGAAAGCTTCACATTGTCTGGTGATAGACGTAATAAAAGTATGTCGTAATACCAATTTATATACATGTTGCAAATGCCAAAGAGAGCTGACGTAATGAGCATTGGTATCCCGATCAATAGGGGCAGTGTTTCTCTTCCTCCTGTGAGGTATATTAGACAAAGAATTCCTGTCATTAATAAAAAGATTATCGACAGGATTTTCGTTACGAAAACAATGGGTTTACGAAAGGTTAAAAGAAAGAGGAACAACATATGTCTAAATGGACCCCCTTTACGTTTTTGAGGAGGAACAGACTGTGCCTCATTTAAAGTTGCTTCCTTATTTTCATTGTTTTCATCTTTGAGTTTGTTTGAAGAGATACCCTCCATTATTTTCCCCTTTTGTATGGTATTTTTGCTATAAAAAGATCTAAGTTTGTGCTGAACGTTAATCACATATTAAGATAAGATACAAGCGAAATTATTTTATTATTGTTAGAAGTGAAGTATTTTTTCGCATAATGAGCGTTTTAAAGGCAATGATAGTGTTAAAATAATAGTATTAAAAAGTATAGTTTAGCTTTATCAGGATAATAAAATAAACATTTATATTTATAAATTATTAGGTGCTCTTGAAAGAAGCTTGGATTGAGAAAAATTGTGGGAACTTCATGAAGCGCTGGTCTGTTGGGGGTGACGAATGTCATTGCTGAGCAGGATTAGAGAGTTACAGACAATCTCTTATGGGTGGTTAAGAATATGCGTAAACAAAGTGCGTTTACGATAAGGGGAGTTCATAAAGAATTGTGCGAGATGCAATAAAGAGATGCCATAAAACCAATGCGCATTATACGGTGGTGATGCACCTTATAATTCATTGTTTTAACAGGATTAAAAGGTAGGAAAATGGATGCGCTGAAAAGAGAGGGGGCGTGAGAGAAGAAAAATTGATCTGAAAAGAAGAAACTTAAGCCTTTGGGGAGAAGTTCAGGAAACCTTTTCGAGGAATGTGTTGGGGGGAATTAACGAAAGGAGAAAATCTTCTATCCGTTGAAGGAAAAAGAGAGAGGAGAAAAAGAAGAAAGTTGCTATGCTGGAGGGGGCTATCGTCTGGCTGATATTGGGCCGAATTCTCGAGAGTTGTTTGGGGAGAGTAATACGTTTTACCTCTTTGCAGCGATTTTATGGAAAACAAAACGATGCTTTTGTGAAAATGCTTTTGTGAAAAAATGAACATAAGAAGAGAAGCTAGAGACAATAAAAGCGCAATCATGGGGATTGGTATCTATGGGGTGCAATAGATCAGTCTATTTCTTAAAGATTGGCATTAAAAGAAAAATGAAGGGGCTGCGTATGTTATAGGGGAATATTTATGCTGTGGGAGGTGGAGGGGTAGTGAAATTGGGGGCTGGTGGATTGTTTTTAGCCGTGGGGGGATATTTTTGAGAAAAGGAAGAGGAGAAGAGCTAGGGGGTGGAGTTGAAGGGTTGGGAGCGCTTGTTGTGCTGCTTGGATATCGGTGTGGAGTGAAGCTTTGTTTTTGAGGGCGGATGAGATGTTCGTGTAGGATGAAGCGGTTTGGAAGGGGAAGAGGTGATGTTTTTAAGAGAGAAGGAGCTTGTAGGAGGGCTTCACGCCCTTTCAGGGGAGAATTAAAAGGTTAGGGGCGCTTTTGAAGCCGATGGATATCGGTGTGGGGGGAGAGGTTGTTTTTTCAGTTCATTTGGGGGAAAAGTGTGAAAAAGTATTTGTATATATGTGGGCTTAAGATTTGTTGGCTGGTCCCAGTAATTGGATGATATGCCCCATTTTGCGGTTGGGGTGAACAGTGCTTTTGCCATATAAATGGATCGATGTGCGCTCTTGCTTCAGAAAATATTTTAACGTGCTAAAATTGTTACCAAGAAGATTGGTCATTTGGCAATCGCTATGGCGATAGGGACTGCCTAAGGGAAGTCCGCAAATAGCACGGATATGCTGTTCAAATTGTGAAGTTATGCATGCCTTTTGTGTCCAATGACCAGAATTATGGACACGCGGTGCTAATTCATTCACTAAAAGATGACCATTCGTTAAGACAAAAAGTTCAATACAAAGAACACCAACATAATCGAGGGCATCCATGACTGTTACACTGATTTCTTGAGCTGCTTTTTGCACGTCAAGTGGAATATGTGATGGAACAAAGGACTTATGAAGAATTCCGTTTTTATGTTGGTTTTCAGGGCAATCATAAAAAATATGTTCTCCTTGTTTTGTGCGGGCCGAGAGAACCGAAATTTCCGATAAAAAAGGAACTATTTCTTCCAAAATACAAGGCTGTTCTTGAAAAGTCCTTAAGGCTTCGTCAAGGGTTTGTTCATCTGGGTGATCAAGCTTGATCTGGTTTTTCCCGTCATAACCAAAACGACGCGTCTTTAAAAGACCACGTCCGCCTAAGGTATCAAGAGCGGAAAGAATAGAAGAAGAATTGTCAACAGCGTGCCATAACGCGGTGCCAATCCCTTGATCACGCAAAAATTGCTTCTCAAAAAGTCGATCTTGCGTGATCTCTAATGCTTTGGAAGAAGGATAAACAGGCTTATTCTTTTCTACATATTGAACCGTTTGAAGCGAAAGATTTTCAAATTCATAGCTGACAACATCACACTGAGAAATAAAATGATCTAAAGCTGATATATCGTCATAGGAGGAAACAATATGGTTGTTTGCTGTTTGAGCGGCTGGGCAATCGGCTTCAGGGCAAAAAATAACGGTTCGAAATCCTAATTCTGCGGCCGCTATGGCGAGCATCCGCGCTAATTGTCCGCCCCCGATTAAACCAATGACGCTGCCTGGAGGTAACATGGTGAAGGGAGTGGTGTTGGAGGGGGTGGCGTTGGCTGAGGAGGTGTTGAAAAACGGTGCCATTTTAAACCTCCGTTACAGGCGTTTGGGCGACATTGGCTGTTTGTTGTTGACGCCAATCTTCTAATCGTTGGGCGAGATCATGGTCATAAACGGCCATAACGGCTGCGGCTAAAAGTGCTGCATTAATTGCACCTGCTTTGCCAATTGCTAATGTGCCGACGGGTATCCCTGCTGGCATTTGCACGATTGAAAGCAAAGAATCTTGACCAGAAAGAGAGTGAGAATGCACTGGAACGCCAAAAACAGGAAGAGGAGTAAGGGCTGCTAACATACCTGGAAGATGTGCTGCACCCCCCGCACCGGCAATTAAAACTTTAAACCCTGCTTCTTTTGCTTCTTTTGCAAATTGATAAAGGCGTTCAGGAGTTCGGTGTGCTGAGACAATATGCGAACTATGAGAAATACCAAGATTCGTCAAAATATCTGCACTATGGCACATCGTTTGCCAATCCGATTGGCTCCCCATTAAAATCGCCACATCACATGATTTTTTCATCATTCTCTATCCTTTTCAAAGGTTCAATGCGATTCTTTATCATTATTTTTTTAAAGTTTTATATTCTTTTTGCAAAGCCAATTGATGACAGAGAAACAGTTATTTTTCAAATAAGGTGGAAAGCTAAAAATTTAAAGGGGATCTCGAGAGATGAAAAACTAAAGTATTGAAGGAATGAAGCACTTCTTGTGAGCGGGGAGGGCAATGTCACGGGGTGGCGTGGGACCCATGAGGCTGTTGAGCTTGCGGTATTGTCTTTTATTTAAGATAAGAGGGAAAAGTGTATTGGGGAAAAGCCATTGATTATAAGTTTTTTTTAAAAAATGTCTTATTTTTTATTTGCTAAAATAAACAAGATCACCATATGATATAAAATCTGTTGCAATTTGAAACATTGCTTATGAGAAAAAGAGATTTTTATGTCAAAAATGTGTTGCAAAATGAGGATATTCTTTTGAGAAAAAAAGAGATGTATAGCTCTCGATTTCAAAGCCTATTTATTTTGTTGTTCAAGTGATTCTTTTGTGAGTGGGGGATATAATCTTTATAGGGGATATAATCTTTATAGGGGATATAATCTTTATAATTGTCGATATATCTTTAACAATGGCTGATATAAGGGGAAGCGAATAATCAACGCTTTTGTGCTTTTAACGCTTTTGTTGAGATGTGCTTCTGAGCGATTATATCGTTTTTTCACTTAAATATAATGGCAATATCAATCGCGAGTGACGAATTGTGAATAATAAATCCATGGTCTCTTTTTTGCCCAATTTTGTAATATGGTGAACGCTGAAATAAATAAGAGTTAAACAACGGATGTAAAGGAGATTTAAAAGCTATGTTTCTTCCATTTTTAATCGCTTTAGGTACTGCAGTAACGACTATGTGTGGCAAAAAAAATATAAGTTATGCTTTGTGGGCAATTTTATTCGTTGTCATTCTTCTCACTTTCAATCATCACGCAACTTCTACTTTAAATTTATCTTTTTGAGAGAATAGCCATGGAACATGTTGAACAAAAAAATCCTCACTTCGTCATCTTTATGAATACGCTAGGACTCTTTGGGTTATCTATTGTCTTGGTGGTGGCTTTTTATTATCAATTGGTAAAGTTTGAGTTACCTTGTCCCCTTTGTTTGCTGCAGCGCGTTGGATTGATGCTGGCAGGTTGTGGGTTCTTGCTCAATATTCACCATAAGGTGAAAAATACCCATTATGGTATGGTTATTCTTGGTTGTATGGTAACCAGTGCTGTGGCAGCACGGCAAGTGTTTTTGCATATCACACCCGATGATTTAGGATATGGTTCAACGTTCTTTGGATTGCATTTTTATACTTGGGCTTTCATTATTTCTGTCCTTTGTATCTTTGCTGTCTCATTTGTCATGATTTTAGGCGAGTTGGCACACAAGTTCAAAGAATTTTCTCCTTTTCCAGTCTTGAGTAAAGCGGCAAGTTTTTTATTTGTGTTTTTGATTGCGGCAAATTTGATTTCTACCATACTGGAATGTGGTGGTGGACAGTGTGCCGATGATCCTGTAAGGTATGAATTGTTATCAAATTGGTTCCCTTCACAGTCTTGAAATTTTTTAATAATCCCTCATCATAATTTTTATTGTTAAAGAGGCGGAAATATTTAAGAATCCGCTTCTTTTTTATTTATTGGGAAGACATTTTAGCAAGATTGTTCGATAATCTGATCTTTTATACCAACGCTGGCTTTTATGAGCGCTGGCGATTGATATTTTTTTAGCGAAGACTTGTATTGTGAACCTTTTATGCTGTCTTTTGAGAGAGATGAAGGGATTGATTGGCTTGGAGGCGTTTGTAGAGAAGCCCCGGACTTTTGAGCCGCGTAGGTTAAAAAGCCTCGTTTTTTAAAGGTGCATTAACGATAAAAATTTTTTGTTCTTGATTTTTCTTAACATTGTGTTAAATTGATCTTTGTATTCATTTTGGTGCTTCTAAAGCGTTTTTATTGCTTCTAGAGGGATTAATTTAAAATTTTGAAAGTTATGTGAATAATTTTCTGCAGAGGTTTGTTTATTAGAGGCAAACCTTTTTTTTTATCTAAGTTTTAGATGTTTTCTTTCAGTGTGAAGCCTTTTTTAGAAAAAGGTAAGCGTCTTGATGATGACTCTCTTCTTTATTAATATATTGATTTATAATAATAAAGAACCATTTTTTTACCGTGAAGCGCGTTGCTGAATATAATAAAATTTTTCATCACCAGTTCTCTCATATTAAATCAATTAAAATTACTTGGCTTATACATCATAAGTGGTGGGGCGTGCATGTGGGTCAAAACTGTACAAGAAAGGCATGCCTTTAATGAATTATCTCTTGAACCGAAGGCTGTCTGCAACATTGGGAGCTGGCAGAGTTTTTGTGATGATGCCGGCCTTGTTCTTCCATAAGCGTAAACGTGTTTTTCCATAAGCGTAAAGATAGGGGAGGGCTGAAAGGATTTTATATACTTCATGGGGGCTTACCATTTCTTTACGGGCGGCGTTTTGCAAAATGGGTGTGATGAGCGTTGAGAGATCTTTCTTTAAAACAAGCGCGTGAATATGCAACACAAGTCTATTCCTTTTGGTGCGTTTTGTATTACGAAAAAAATTGATTTATAAGAAGGAGTTATCGTTGTGGATGTTGAACGAGAAAAACGAAAAGCTTCTCTCATTTCAAACTTTCTTATAGTCAATTAATTAAATGTGCTCTTCTACGTTACAAAAAAGCACTGGGTGTAAATAAAAATTCTTTTAAAAGTCGTAAAATGCTTCTTATGCACTCTTTTGATCGCTAGAATTTGTCGAAAAATTTTATGCTGCTCAATACGATAATAGGGCGGTTTATATCTATGATTTAAGTGAAAATAGGGGGAGTTAGATGAAAAGGGAGGCGAGATTTTAATGACAGTTGTTGAAAACGTTATTGTGTAATGCATTTTTTACAGATTTTCTGCTTTCTGTAAATACGTAAAAGCGTAAAAACGGAAATGTGCAAAAAAGGAAGCTGGGACTTTATGCGTGGTGTATGATTTTATCATGGCATGGAATGTGGAGAGAAGATTGGGGGGGATGAAGAGGTGGGTGTGTTGACGAGAGAGGAAAGAGGGGGTGGGGATGAAGAGTTTTATGAAGGGAGGGGAGTTGGGATGAAAAGGCGGGGGTGTTGAGGAGAGAGGGGGTGGGGATGAAGAGTTTTATGAAGGGAGGGGAGTTGGGATGAAGAGGTGGGTGTGTTGACGAGAGAGGAGAGAGGGTGTGGGGAAAGTTGTTTTTGAAGTGGGATTGACCGGTGCTTTGCGTGATCTTACTTTAGGGTGGTGAAGGGGCAAGAATATTTTAAAATAGGAGGTATCTGTCGCGTTTGATGCAACATTATCCTTTGTGGTGTCGTGATCTGAAATCAGCAGGGGAATTGGCTAGAGTAAGAAGCTGTATTGTTGACAAACCTATGTTTACAAAGTGATGCGGGGGGAATTTGAAAGTTTCGTTTGGCTGCTTTCTGTAAATGTGGAGAAGCATCAAAACGTTGATCCGTAAAATAAAAACGTATGTCCGTAAAATAAAAACGTATGTCCGTAAAATGATGCGGAGAATTTATGCTTTGTGTGCGCTTTTGCTTAATCAGAAATCAACCATAAGATTGCTTTTTGTTTTTTCGGCTGGAGCTCTCTAAAATTTTTCAAAAGTGAATGTTCTTTTTCGCTGTATGTTTCTTGATCATAGTGTGCGGCATGTGTTGAAAGATTTTCTTTTGTGGCAATATCTGCATAAAAAAAGCTTATGGGAACTTCCAGTTTTTGGGCGATTTTGAGTAAACACCCTGCGCTTACACGATTGAAGCCTTTTTCATATTTTTGGATTTGTTGGAAACTGACACCTAAATAGTTTCCTAATTCTTTTTGGGAAAGTCCCATGGCAATTCTTCTTTGACGAATTCTTTTGCCTATCAGAATGTCGATAAAATTTTGATTTTTGGTTTGCACTTCAAGCCCCCCTCCGGTTGCGAGCGCCCTCGCATTGGTATTCCGGGAGTCAAAATACTGAGCTCTAGTCAGTTTTTTTGCTTTTAGTGCTTAAAGCACCTGGACATGGCAAAAACTCCCGGAATTCCGGGACACCCACAAGAGTGGGCTCATTTTACGCTAGAGCTTAGGGTTTTTGAATCCCTCTTGATCGCTGCGTAGACGATCAAAATATCTTTTAAGTGATAAAGTAATTTCAGAAGATTGGCAAATGAAAATAGTTTTTATTTATAAACTTTATTTTTTAATGAGAGGCTTTCCGCCTCTCAAACTCTCCGGAACGCTCACCAAAATCATGAGATCAGACCCGCGTTTAATGAGGGGACTAACAATCCTAGGTTCTTAAGGTCAAGGAGACCATTACATGGCGCCTAACGGCGTCCTTGACCCCCAGAACTTAACGGCTTGTTTTGTCCCTCTCACGCGGCTCCGAAATCATGATTAGAAGGGGAGCTTAAAAACGTATATTCGTGAAAAGGAGTAGAGGATTTGTGCATTGTGTATGCTTTTGGCATGGCATGGAATGTGGTGAGATAAATGGGGGAAAGAGTTTTTGTGAATGGAGTGGTAAGCTGGGATGAAGCCTGCGGGAGATTGAATGGAGAAGAGAGTGTGGGGGCGGAATAGGAATGAACAGACTAGAGGGGGTAAGAGGCGGTGGTGCGAAGGGATGCGTGAAGGATGGTGTGAAGGAGATAGCGCTTTGCTTTTATGGTACTTGATGAAGTGGTGTCATTTGAGGGGGGGCTGAAGTCCGTGAATGTGGGGTGATCTGAAGTGTGCTTGGGGGAGATTGGCTAGGTAAGAAGCTGGGGTAATACTATTGTTTATAGAGTGGTGCGGTGTGGAAGTTTCATTTGGCTATGTTCTGTAAATATGTAAAAGCGTGAAAACGGAAATGTGTAAAAAAGGAAAAGGCTTTATGTCGTTAGAGGCGTTGTGGTTAATGATACGCAATGTATAGGGATCGTGTTTTCGAAGGTAGGAAGAACAACATAAATGGAAGGAGTGGCTTAGAGGAAGCGTGTGAAGAGAGAGAAAATGGGGAAGGCTGTATGGGAAATGCGTAGAGTATGAAGTGTGGGGCAGTGAAGCATGTTGTGAATGGTGTGTGAAGAATGGAGAAGGTTTTTGAGAAAAGGAAGGGCTTCTGGCGTGGGGGGAGTGGTGTTTATCTGAAGGGCACATGTTTAAGGTGTGGAAGGTGAGGAAAAGTTGGAGAGAGGATGATTGTTCGTAAGTTGTGGAGGGATTAGTCAGAGGTGTTGGGAAAATGCTTTAGGGGAAAAAATTAGCGTAATTTCTTGTCACACTGAAACCAAAATCATCATAAAAATTGAAGGAAATTAGCGGGTAAAATTGGTGGAAAAAAAGTTTTGATTCTTAAGGTGTGGGATGACGTTTTTTGAGAACATGAGAGAGTAAACTTGAAAAACCTTTCCCTTTTTGTGGAATTTTTATTCACAAACTTAAGAAAATAGGATATGAACGCTGGAAATAACGCGCAGCTTAACAAAATATGTGCACTGTAAAGGAAATGTTTGTTTATGTCAAAAGAAGAAGTTTTAGAATTTTCTGGTATCGTTACTGAACTCTTACCTAACGCGATGTTTCGTGTGAAACTGGAAAATGATCATGAAATTATTGCCCATACCGCTGGTAGAATGCGGAAAAATCGTATACGGGTGTTGGCCGGTGATAAAATCATGGTGGAAATGACACCTTATGATTTGACAAAAGGGCGTATTACATATCGCTATAAGTAGTCTCGTGGGTGGCTTGCACTTTTTTCTAAAAGCTATCATATTATTTCTATTATTTTTTAACAGTTTTTTAGTTTGCTTTTCATGAGTGAAAAAAGGGGAGTGTTTGAAGAGCCTTGAAAAACTGTAAAATCGATGCGGAAAAAGGATAAGGAGATCAATAGCGCTTAAAAGGGAGGCTAAAGGGGCGCTTAAAAAGGGGGCGAGAGGGAAGTCAATTTTGAAGGGGTGGAAATGAGAAATATAAGAGAGTGGGGGGAAAAACGTTTGGCAGATACTCTTACAGAAGAAATTCATTTGGTGCTTGCCTCCGCTTCGCCAAGGCGTTTAGCGCTCTTGGCACAAATAGGGATTGATCCCCAGCAGGTTTATGCAAGCGATATTGATGAAACGCCAAAATTAAAAGAACATCCTGCAAACCTTGCCAAACGTTTGGCAAAAGAAAAAGCACTGAAAGCCCAAAAAATTTTGCGCTGGTACAGTCAGAATGGTCAAGACGAGTTGCAGAATGGTCAAGAAAAATTACCTGGACAGAAAATGATTATCTTGGCGGCTGATACGGTGGTGGCTGTTGGGCGGACCATTTTTCCCAAACCAGAAAGCGAGGATGAGGCTTATGAATGTTTACGATACCTTTCTGGGCGTTCGCATAAGGTCTATGGTGCCATTTGTGCGCTCAATGAACGTGGAAAAATAACCGTAAAATTGGTTGAAAGTCGTGTTCGCTTTAGACGCTTAACCTCTGCCATGATGAAGGCTTACCTTGCTTCAGGAGAATGGCAAGGGAAAGCAGGTGGCTACGCTATCCAAGGAAAAGCAGGGGCTTTTGTTGTCCATATCACGGGTTCTTATTCTAATGTTGTGGGATTGCCTTTGGCTGAAACAGCCGATCTCTTGACCGCTTATCACTATCCACTTTTCACTCACTGGGCTGAACAAACGCATTAGAAAAACTTTAAGGTAAGATCAATGCAAGGTGAAAAGCAACAAAAAGAGAAAAGCAAAAATGAAAAAAAAGCAACAGAAGAAAAGTTAATGAAGAAGCCAATGACAAAGGTGTGCCAAGAACAAAAAGAGCTAAATTTGCAAAAAGAGACCCGTCCTCCGCATCCTTGTCCTATTTGTGGTCAGATGTCACAAAAATCTTCTTATCCTTTTTGTTCCACACGGTGCCGAGCTATTGATCTTAATCGTTGGCTTTCAGGCTCTTATATTTTACCACCCCCACCACAAGTAAGTGATGAAGAAGAATAAAGGATAGAAGAGGGAGGTGAGGATTTTATTAAAGGGTGTTGTGGTTTTGAAAGGGGGTGAGAATGGAGAAAATGCCCTGGAAAGTCTGGTGACGAGGGAAGTTAAAAGGGATGAGAGCAGGGCTCGAAAAAATAACTGGGAAAGGGAGCCGTGGTGGGGAAATGAAAAAAAACTTTCTCACCCCCAGTTGTTTTCAAAGGGGAGTGAGGGGCTTATCAAGAAGAAAAAAGCTAGTTTCTTTTCATAATCTTCCAAGTTTTTCCATCAGACATATACATAATCTTTTGACCTGTGGTTATCTTTTGTGTGCCGTGAGTGGTGTGAAGCGTAGAACTGAAAGCCGCTAGATGATCTATAAAGATTGATTTCCACTTAAATGAATCAGGAGATGGCAAAAAGATATTGGGTGCCCAAGAACGATTTTTTGAACGAATAACGACAAGCTCTTTTTGTTTCAAAACGTTAGAAATTGTTTCTGCAGACAGATCTTTCTCATTGGAAATTTGTATTTCTGGTTTAGTAGTAGGCGAGGCTAAACCTCCAAAGTCGCTTATACTTGTCATGCAAAAGTTGGATGTACATGATGTTTGGATGAAGTCAGAATCTTGACACTTTCCTTGATTAGAAGCTTTCAGACTCCCTTCGTGTAGCTTGTTTTGTTTTATGCCTTGAGGCTCAAAAAAAATCGAACTTTGCGGACTTAAATCATAACAGGAGGAGAGATGTCTCTTCCAACGAGAATGGTCTTCAACAAAACTTGAAGATTTACGGAGTTGTCCAAATGTATTTGGTACTTCTATGGTCCCAATATTCACTTTTTTACCCGTTATAAAATCGACTACTGTCGCTGTAACTAGATTTCCATTTTTTTCAACATATAATCGATATCTGCGTCCCATCTCCCATGGAAACTTGATTTCACATCGTACTCCTGAACCTTCCTGAGTAAAATGCTTACATGTATTACCCTTCCATCCCGTTGCATTCCAGATAGAAAAATGAATGGTACGGCCGCTCCTGTTGAAAAAACCAATTTGTCCACTTTTTCCATTTTGGAATTCAAATTTATTTCCCCAGAAATAGATGGAGTTAGGCCCACCATCGTAATTTACTTGCTGGGTGAAAACAAATAGATCAAATGATGCGTTTTTAAGCCATTCATGCTCTATTGTAATAACTTTGCCGGCAAAAACGGCATAGCTTGGTTTACTTATCAGAAGGAATAAAAGTATTAAAATAACCTTTTTTACAGTATGGTACATACTCAAATCCTCTATCTTAATAAAAATAGTGTAACTTTATAAGTATTAAAGCATATATTCAATGTTTTGTTAAGTAAAATTAGAGAAAATACTTTAATGTTTACTCTAAACTATATGCTGTAAAGACTACTTTGTTTAAAGTGTTTTTGCATGCTCCTTTTCTGCTGTTCAAATTTAAGTTTAATGGTGGAATTTAGGGGTGATGGTTTAAAAAGGGGAGTGATGATGGGGGGTATAAGAAAAGTTGCGGTTTTTATTTAAAATGATAGCGTATTTTTTTTCTCCCTCTTGCTATGAGGCTTGTAGAAACCCATATTCTTTTTAGCACTATGGTTCTTCTTCTTGCTGCTTTTTTCGCGGTGTTTTTTAGAGGCTGGAAAATCCTTTCTGGATGTTTCTTTTGTGGAATATTGGAGAGGTTAAAGTGTGGTGATGGCTTGAGATTTAAGGAAAAAAAATGAACTTGGAAAAATATAGCGAACGCGTGCAGGGTTTTTTACAATCAGCACAAAATAGCGCTCTTGCTTCTGATCATCAGCAGTTTATGCCGGAGCATTTCCTGAAAGTGTTGTTAGACGATTCTCAAGGATTGGCTGCATCGCTTATCCAAAACGCTGGTGGTGATCTTACTCTTATTCAAAAGGCGCTAAAAGAAGCACTTGATGCTTTGCCTAAAGTGCAGGGGGGAAATGGACAGCTCTATCTTTCGCAGCCATTGGCAAAAGTTTTCGCGCTGGCTGAGGATATTGCGAAAAAAGCCGGTGATCAGTTTGTGACCGTGGAGCGCATGTTGCAAGCGCTGATCATGGAAAAGACCGCAAAAACAGCCGATATTTTAACAAGTGGAGGATTGACCCCGCAAGCGCTTAATCGGGCAATTAATGCGCTGCGGAAAGGAAAAACAGCCTCAAGCCCCCATGCCGAAGGACAATATGATGCCTTGCAAAAATATGCCCGGGATCTCACAAAAGATGCCCGTGAAGGAAAACTCGACCCTGTGATTGGGCGGGAAGAGGAAATCCGCCGCACTATTCAGGTGCTTTCACGGCGGACCAAAAATAATCCCGTGTTGATTGGTGAGCCTGGGGTGGGGAAAACAGCTATTGTGGAAGGGTTGGCATTGCGCATTGTTAATGGCGATGTACCTGAAACTTTGCGGGATAAACAGCTTCATGCGTTGGATATGGGAGCGCTTATCGCTGGTGCAAAATATCGTGGGGAATTCGAAGAGCGCCTTAAAGCGGTGCTGGCAGAGGTGCAAGCTGAAAATGGTCAGATCATTTTGTTTATCGATGAATTGCATAATCTTGTTGGCGCTGGAAAATCTGATGGTCCTATGGATGCTTCTAACTTGTTAAAACCTGCTCTTGCGCGCGGAGAACTCCATTGTGTGGGCGCTACTACGCTCGATGAATATCGAAAATATGTTGAAAAAGATGCTGCTCTTGCACGCCGCTTCCAACCTGTCTTTGTACCTGAACCCTCTTTGGAAGATACTATTTCTATCTTGCGCGGTATTAAAGAAAAATATGAACAACATCACAAAGTGCGCTTGGCTGATAGTGCTTTGATTGCGGCGGCGCGTTTGTCTAACCGCTATATTACGGATCGCTTCTTGCCGGATAAAGCTATTGACCTTATCGATGAAGCGGCGGCACGGTTGCGCATGCAGGTCGATTCAAAGCCGGAAGAACTCGATGCTGTTGATCGGCGTATTTTACAGTTGAAGATCGAACGGGAAGCTTTGAAAACAGATGTCGAGCCAACAGCAAAAGAACGTTTGGAAAATGTGCAGGAGGAACTCAAAACATTGGAACAACAGTCCGCTGAGATGACAAGTGCTTGGCAGGCTGAGAAACAAAAATTAGGGCATGCTGCTGATTTGAAAAAACAACTCGAAGAAGCACGTAATGCTTTGGCTATTGCACAACGTGATGGACAATTCCAACGCGCTGGAGAGCTCGCTTATAGCGTTATCCCTGAACTCGAAAAACAATTGAGTATTGCGGAAAATGATGACCAACAAAATCATCTCGTTGAAGAGACGGTTACTGCTGAACATGTGGCGCGGATTGTTTCACGCTGGACCGGTATTCCTGTTGATCGAATGCTGGAGGCAGAACGGGAGGCGCTGTTGCGGATGGAAGATGAAATTAGCAAACGTGTGATTGGTCAGGGAGAGGCTGTTCAAGCTGTTTCTCGTGCTGTACGCCGCGCGCGTGCAGGGTTGCAAGATCCCAATCGTCCCCTTGGCTCTTTCATGTTTTTGGGTCCTACTGGTGTGGGGAAAACCGAATTAACCAAAGCTCTTGCCGCTTTTCTTTTCCAAGACTCCAATGCCATGTTGCGCATCGATATGTCGGAATATATGGAAAAGCATGCTGGGGCGCGGCTGATTGGGGCACCTCCTGGATATGTTGGATATGAAGAGGGTGGGGTGCTGACCGAGGCTGTACGTAGAAGACCTTACCAGGTCATTCTGTTTGACGAAATTGAAAAAGCACATCCGGATATCTTTAATCTCTTGTTGCAAGTGTTGGATGAGGGACGCTTGACTGATAGTCAAGGACGTACCGTTGATTTTCGCAATACCTTGCTGATTATGACTTCTAATCTTGGTGCTGAGTTTTTAACTGCTTTGCCTGAAGGGCAAACAACCGATCAGGCAAAAAATGATGTTATGAATGTCGTTAAAGCGGCTTTCCGTCCTGAATTTTTAAACCGTATTGATGAGATTATTCTCTTTCAAAGGCTGCAACGTCACGATATGGAAGCTATCGTCGATATTCAGATAGAGCATTTGCAAAATTTGCTCAATGAACGCAAAATAACTTTGCAAATCGAGCCAGAGGTGAGAAAATTTCTTGCCGATAAAGGCTATGATCCGCTCTATGGTGCGCGTCCGCTTAAACGGATTATTCAAAAAGAAATTCAAGATCCACTGGCGGAAAACATCTTATTTGGAAAAATTCACGATGAGACAACGGTGAAAATTACAAAACAAGGAGATCGGTTGGAATTTTTGCCTGAAGATTAAGTGTGTAAAAATTCATGGTATAAAGGGCGGTGATAATCCTATTATGTGATAAACACCGCTCTTTGAAGCGTGCTGATTTAGAAAAATTCACGATGAGACAGCGGTATTTTATTGCAAAGCAAAGGGAGTGGCTGGTGTTTTTGCATGTTAAATCAGCGTTTTCGAATATCGTAGGATTCTTTTACTTCTGTTTGTCGTGAAAACTATTTTCTTGCAATGTTATAAGTGAAGTCACAAGCGGGATTGCTTTATTGCTTTGTGCGTAAAAACGTTAAAGAGAAATGCCGTTTATCCGCCGTAAAATATTGCTCTTTGAAGGGGGGTGCTGGTTTGAATTCGACTTAAGGGGGATATGAATGGAATAATGTTGATTAGTGCGCTGTTGCTTAATCAGAAATTAACCACAAGATTGCTTTTTGTTTTTTCGCTTCGAGCTCTCTAAAGTTTCTCAACAGAGTGTGTTCTTTTTCGCTATAGGTTTCTTGATTGTGGTGTAAGAGGGTTTCTTTTGTTGAAAGATCTTCTTTTGTGGCAATGTCTGCATAAAAAAAGTTCATAGGAACTTCTAGTTTTTGAGCGATTTCTAGTAAACATTTGGCACTTACACGGTTTAAGCCTTTTTCGTATTTTTGGATTTGTTGGAAACTGACACCTAAATGGCTTCCTAATTCTTTTTGGGAAAGTCCTATTGAAATGCGTCTGTGACGGATTCTTTTGCCTATCAAAATGTCGATAAAATGTGGATTTTTAGTTGGCACTTCAAGCCCCCCTCCGGTTGCGAGCGCCCTCGCATTGGTATTCCGGGAGCCTGAAAGCACTGACCTCGAATCAGCATTTTGCTTTTAGTGCTCATCGCACCTGGACATAGCAAAATCTCCCGGAATCCCGGGACACCCACAAAAGTGGGTTCATTCTTATGTATCGAGGTTTCGGGCTTTCAGTTCCCTATTGATCGTTGCGTAGACGATCAAAATTACACTTTAAGTGATAAAGTAATTTCAGAAGATTGGCAAGAAAAATCAAGAATTTTCTATTCTATTATGCCGTAAAACACCGCTCTTTGAAGGGGTGTGGGGAGCTGATCTGAATTTGACTTAAGGATGTTTCGTTGTTTGATATATTAGCAAATAACGTTGATCGTTGCTCTTTTTCCTAATCAGAAATCAACCACAAGATTGCTTTTTGTTTTTTCGGCTGGAGGTCTCTAAAGTTTTTCAAAAGAGTGTGTTCTTTTTCGCTATAGGTTTCTTGATCACGGAGTGGGGTATTTTCTTTTGTTGAGATATCTTCTTTTGTGGCAATGTCTGCATAAAAAAAGTTCATAGGAACTTCTAGTTTTTGAGCGATTTCTAGTAAACATTTGGCACTTACACGGTTTAAGCCTTTTTCGTATTTTTGGATTTGTTGGAAACTGACACCTAAATGGCTTCCTAATTCTTTTTGGGAAAGCCCCATGGAAATGCGTCTGTGACGGATTCTTTTGCCTATCAAAATGTCGATAAAATGTGGATTTTTAGTTGGCACTTCAAGTCCCCCTCCGGTTGCGAGCGCCCTCGCATTGGTATTCCGGGAGGTTGAAAATACTGAACCTAAATCAGCTTTTTGCTTTTAGTGCTGAGAAGCACTTGGACATAGCAAAAACTCCCGGAATCCCGGGATACCCGCAAAGCGGGATAAATTTATGTTTAGGTTTCGGGTCTTCAACTCCCTATTGATCGGTGCGTGGACGATCAAAATCACACTTTAAGTGATAAAGTAATTTCAGAAGATTAGCAAGAAAAATCAAGAATTTTCTATTCTATTATGCCGTAAACACTGCTCTTTTAGGGGGAGTGAAGAGCTAGAATATTTGAGGGCAGGGCTTGATTTGTTGAGCTTGATGAAGTGTTGTCGTTTGAGGGGGGCGTCTGAAGACTGTAAGGGGTACTAGGCAAAAAGCTGGATTCGTTTATAGACTATTGTTTATAGAGCTGTGCGGGGTGGTGAACTTTTCGTTGGCTTTGTTCTGTAAAGATGTAAAAACGTAAAAATGTGAATCTGTAAAAGTGAAACGAAGGACTTATGGATTTATATATTGTGCGTGTTTTTGGTCACTTTGGGCTTTTGGGGGCGTGGAATGTGGTGCGAGGATTGGAGGGAAGTGTTTTCATAAATGGAGGGGGAAGCTGGAGGGAAGAGGGGTGTTAAGTTGTTAAGTGTGTGATGGGAGAAAAAAGGGGGAATGGAGGATGAAGAGAGTGCGCATGGATAGGAGGAGAGTGTGGATAAGAGGTGGTGGTGCGAAGGGATGAAGGATGGTGGTTTAAGGAGAGGGCTTGATTTGTTGAGCCTGACGAAGTGCTGTCGTTTGAGGAGTGGTTGGGTGTAAGCTTTATTTTGTGGGGAAAGCTGCTTTTTGTTGTGGGATTGTAGACTAGTGCTGGTTGGGAATTTTCATTCTTTGAAACGTGGGGCGGAGGTCAATGTACTAATATAGCAGATTTTGATCTCATAATTTTTACATTCTTTCTTTTTTTTTAAAGCAAATAAGAAAGAAAAATTAATATATTACTTGATATTGGTCTAAATGCTTATATCAAGAAGAGTATTTCTTTAAAAATTTTCACTTAACTTATTAAGCGATTTATTAGAATAAAAGACTCTTCTGAAGTTCATATCACCAATTGTATCGAAGGAAGTGTAACTTTAAGTGTAGAAAAGTTTAATATCGGATGGTTGATATGAATTTGTTTTTAAAAAAGAGTCCATTAGCTCTTTTTTGCTCTCTCTTTATTTCCAAAGTTGGTGATTATGCTTATGAAGTTGTTTTTATTTTACTGGTCTTAGAATTAACAGATAACACCTTTTTTACAGGTCTTGTGTATTTTTTTCGATTTATCCCTTTTCTCTTTTTTGGCCCTATAGGAGGTTGGTTAGCGGATAATTTTTCTTTGAAGAAAAATATGATCTTAAGTGAAGTTGTGAGATTATTAGCTTCATTGTTTGTTTTTATAACTTATATAACAGGTACGGCACATATCATTGTTCTTATTTTTGCAGCAATATGTACAACGATAGGAAGAAGTATTTTCCAACCAAGTTTTCAAGCTGCTATTCCCAGAATGTTTTCAATAAAAGATCTTACAAAGGCCAATAGCATTGCTCAAATTATCATGGAAACGGCAGCCGTCATTGGCCCTTTGGTTTGTTCCATACTGCTTTTTTTAGCAAATAAATCGGCAGTACTCATTTTTGATTTTTTTACCTATTTTATATCTATTATCGTGTTATTTAATCTCATGAATTTAAATTCAAGCGAGAATAAATCATTCAATTTTATAAAAATTTATCGAGAAACAGCTTCATATCTTAAATATATTTCTACAGAAAATAATAATTTATTTATTACGCTCGTTGGCTCGTCGTTTGCTATTCTCTTTACGGGTGCTATTTTAAGATTTTTAATTCCAGCTTTTGTTCTTTTTGTGGGGGGAGAGGAGAGCCTTGTGAGTTATATTTTTTCTCTCATGGCTGTTGGAACTATTGTTGGTGGTTTGTTATATAGTAAAATTATATTAAATATTACATCGTTGAAGCTCATGATATTTTGGCTTCTTTATGGGGTTATTCTGTTTGTTATGCCCTTAGCTGCAGAAATTTATTTAAAATTCCTTCTCGTGTTAGCATTTGTTCTAGGATTTATTGGTGCCTTTGTGGATATTGGTTTAGTCTCAGCTATTCAATTATATTCTCGTCGTGAAGATTTTGGTAAGAGTTTTGGAACCTTTTCAACTTTAGCAAACTCTGCGGAAGCAATGTCTGGCTTTATTGCTGGACTTTTGGCACTCGTGGGATTGTTAAGCTCTTTTTTAGCTATGTCCGCATTAATTATTTCCACGGGAATTATTGGCGTTGTAAAAATTAAGAAAAATAAAGATGTAACACCCCTTAACACGACAGTCGATGATGACCATTGATATATTTGATATCTCCATGCCTTTTCTTTTTTCTAAAGACGGTTCGCTCATTATCTTATTCATGAGGTAAAAACACTGCTCTTTGAAGGGGGTGATCTGAAACGAATGAGTGGTCAGTGGTGGAAACTTGCTAGGCAAGCATTTGAATTCTTTACAGACCGTTGTTTATAGAGTGGTACGGGGTGGATGAAGCTTTCCTTGGCTTTGTTCTGTAATGATGTAAAAGCGTAAAAATGTGAATCTGTAAAAGTGAAGCGGAGGATTTATGGGTTCATATATTGTGCGTGTTTTTTGTCATGATATGGAGGGGTGAGAAGGATTGGGGGGAAGTGTCTTCGTGAATGGAGGGGAAATGAAGGGTGCTGTGCGTTGGTTTATGTAATGCAACACACCATGAAAGTAAGTATACATATACTATATGCTTTACATGTGTTTTTTCGTACTTTTAACATATATATTTTGTGTCTTAAACATAAGCTTTGAGTACTATGAGAGATGGTGGTCGTTTTTTTAACAAGCGAGAAAGTGATTAACTAATGCTTGATAGTAAAGCAGTATGTTGTTAAGGCTATTCTTTGAAAGGAGGCTCTTATTTCTGGTGTAGGAGCTTCTCAGAAGAGAATGCAATTAATAGGGGAGTTAAGATGTCAAAATATTTATTTCCGTTACCGCTTGTATTGGTGGCTGGTTGTGCATCTATCAGTAATTATTCATCAAGTTATGTCAGTCCAAATATTACGAAAGATGATGTAAAATTAATTGCTAACGATTTTGTTCGTAATCTTAAAAAACCTTTACCGCCCGCTACAACAACACTTATTGTGAAAAAAAATAAAACAGAAGACAACTTTACTCCTGTATTTATTGATCTCTTGCGACGGAATGGATATAACGTGATCTATACAGATCAACCAAACAAACAGCAAAATGGTGTAATCTTGACTTATCAAATAATGCCAATAAAGACAGGTATCTTGTCTATGGTTTCTTATGATGAGGTTGGAGTAACGCGTTATTATTTCCGTACTTATAATAGATGAAACCCCTTTGCCGGTTTGTCTCAAAGAAGTAGATAATGAAGAAATGTGTTTCAGGGGAAGTGTTGGGATTGAATTAATCAATAAAAATTTGCAGATATGAAAATTGCATATTCAGATGACAATTATTCGTCGTCTCGGTTACAATTTCAGTGTTGTAACGAAGAAAGATGTCGTTTTATCTGTTTGCAATCTTTCATGTTCTGTCTCAGTTATATAGCGCTTTTATCGTTTCTGTCTTATAGAAAATTACTTTCTGTTCTACGGCTCTATATGCCAAACTAATAGTCAGATCTAAACAATCAAATTCATATGAACTCTTTACAGAAATCTGTTGTTTGAGATTGTTGGAAAGGTGTTTTGTTTTTATCAAATTGTCGCGTGGTGGTTTGGGAGTTTCCTTTGGCTGCGTTTTGTAAATGTGGAGAAGCGTAGAAATGTGAATCTGTAAAATGAAGCGGAGGATTTGTGCTTTGTGAGAGCTTTTATCATGGCATGGAATGTGGTGGGAAGGATTGGGGGAAGTATTTGTGAATGGAGCGGGGAACGCTGGGATGAAGAGTGCTGTTAAGTTGTGAGTGTGTGATGGGAGAGAAAAAGGGGGAATGGAGGATGAAGAGAGTGTGCGCATGGATAGGGGGGAGAGTGTGGGTAAGGCGTTGGTGCAAAGAGATGCGTGAAGGATGGCGGTTTTTAAGGAGATAGGGTTTGATTTGTCAAGCTTGACGAAGTGCTGTCGTTTGAGGAGGGCGTCTGAAGACTGTAAGGGGTACTAGGCAAAAAGCTGGGTTCGTTTATAGACTATTGTTTATAGAGTGGTGCGGGGCGGTGAACCTTTCCTTGGCTTCGTTCTGTAAATGTGGAGAAGCGTAAAAATGTGAATCTGTAAAAGTGAAGTGGGGGATTTGTGCTTTCTGAGAGCTTTTATCATGGCATGGAATGTGGTGGGAAGGATTGGGGGAAGTGTCTTCGTGAATGGAGGAGAAAGTTGAGATGAAGAGTGCTGTTGAAGTGCGTTTTCTGGAGAAGAGTGTGTGGGGAATGGCTGTGAACAGATTGCAGAGTTGATGTGTAAAGAGATGTGAAGAGAAAAATCTCGTGGTGGGCGTTTATATTCTATGGGGAGCTTAACAATTATAGTTGCATCTATATTTGTATGGGGGATATCCGTGAAATGGGTGTGAGAAGCATTGAGAGGTGTTTTTTTAATAAGTGGGTGAATGAGCAATACAATGAAAGCCTATTTAGAGGGGAAATCCTATTTAGAGGAAATCCTATTTAGAGGAAATCCTATTTAGAGGAAATCCTATTTAGAGGGAATTCTATTTAGGCGGAAGCCCATTTAGAGGGATGCCTATTTAGGAGAAATCCTATTTTAGCTCTTGTTGTTTTAGACATTGTGTTTTGTATGAGGGGCATTTTGCAGGAAAGGTGTTTTGAGGGATGTGGCTCCCTTAAAGAAAAACACAAAAGTATCAAAAGAAAAATATAAAAACTTGACAAGGTAAATGTAAAAAGGTATCATAATGATACAATCGGAATTGTGCGTTTAAATCAGATGAGATCTTTTGATAAGATTCTGTGAGAGGGGTGGGGATGTTTTTCCAAGGTTTTGGTGTTTTTATCCTATTTTGAAGTTTGTTATCCTATGATGTCGTAAACCGGTGCCTAAACCGTTTTTTGAGATGTGGTGGTATCAGGCCGGCAAGGCTTTAGGCAGAGGGGAATATTGGCAACGGATGTCGATTGATGCGCTTTTGTCTAATCAGAAATTAACCACTGTCTAATCTGAAATCAACCACAAAACTGCTTTTTGTTTTTTCGCTTCGAGCTCTCTAAAGTTTTTCAAAAGTGCGTGTTCTTTTTCGCTGTATGTGTCTTGATCGTGGTGTAAGGCATGTTCTTTTGTGGGAATATCTGCTGTTAAAAGGTCCGCATAAAAAAAGTTCATAGGAACTGCTAGTTTTTTAGCAATTTCGAGCAAACACCCCGCGCTTACACGATTTAAACCTTTTTCATATTTCTGGATTTGTTGAAAACTGACACCTAAATGGCTTCCTAATTCCTTTTGAGAAAGTCCCATTGAAATGCGTCTGTGACGGATTCTTTTACTTATTGAAATGTCATTAAAATGTGAATTTTTAGTTTGCACTTCAAGCTCCCCTCCGGTTGCGAGCGCCCTCGCATGAGTATTCCGGGAGTTTGAAAGCACTGAGCTCAGCCAGCCTTTTGCTTTTAGTGCTGACAAGCACTTGGACATAGCAAAAGCTCCCGGAATTCCGGGATACCCGCAAAGCGGGATAAATTTATGTACTGAGCGTTCGGGCTTTCAAATCCCTATTTGACCGTTGCGTGGACGATCAAAAACACAGATCAATTCATAAGGCAATTTCAGAAGATTGGCAAGAAAAATCAAAATAATTTCAAAGACTATAAGATTGGGTACTTTTTAAAAAAGTGCGAAATCTGGATTTTTAGTTTGCACTTCAAGCTCCCCTCCAGTTGCGAGCGCCCTCGCATGAGTATTCCGGGAGGTTGAAAGCACTGAACTCAAATCAGCTTTTTGCTTTTAGTGCTGACAAGCACTTGGACATAGCAAAAACTCCCGGAACTCCGGGATGCCCACAAAGTGGGGTAAATTAACGTTTGAGTTTTCGGGCTTCAACTCCCTATTGATCGCTGCGTAGACGATCAAGGCACCTTTTGAGTGATAAAGTAATTTCAAGGGATTGGCAAGAACAATTAAAAGATTTGGAAAATGAGAGCATTTTTTTGTATCTTAAAAATTATCTCATTATCTTCTTATGCCTTATGCTGTAAAATATTGTCATTTGAGGTAGGGTGAGATGGGGCATTAGAGGCAAGGATATGCCGTCGAGGGACCTTCAAGCATATCAATTTATACGGTGCTTTTTGTGAGAGTGTCTGGATATTGGAGGGTAGGGGTTATCTGTTCGTGTCTGGTGAAACAGTATTCTTTGAGGGGTGGTGAGAGGTGGTTGCCCAAATGCAATGTGCTCGATAAAAAGTGGGATTGTTAACAGACTCTTGTTTATTGAGTGGTGGGTTAGTTTGGAAATTTCGTTTGGCTGCTTTCTGTAAAGATAGAAGAGCGTAAAAACGTGAATCTGTAAAAGTGAAGTGAAGAATTTATGCATTGTATGCTTTTGTCTTGACATGGAATGGGGGGAAAGGACTGGGGAACAAGTCTGCAAATGAAGTCGAAAGCTAGGATGCAGAATGTGAAAATTGGCACTGTGGGAGAAGCTTTTTGGTGTGTGTGTGAAGCTTTGTCTTTTGGGTGGGGTCTTTGCTTCGAAGCGGAATTGATCGGTATTTGTGGGAGCTTTCGCTCTTTGTGTTGGAGAGGGATGGGTGTAAGAATATTCAGAAAAGGCTTGCTTGTTGAATCCATTTTTTGAGGGGTATGGTGTGCTGATCTGTCTGAGTGGTTGGTAGGAGGAAACTGCTACAAGATGTTGGATTCTTGACAACGCAGTGTAAGATGCTGGGGGAAAAGTTTCATTTGGTTGCTTTCTGTAAAGATGGAAAAGCATAAAACGTGAATCCGTAAAAGTGAAGTGAAGGATTTATGCGTTGTATGCTTTTGTCTTGACATGGAATGTGGTCGGAGAACTAGGGGACGCATTTGTGAATGGAGAGGGGAAAGCTGGGATGAAGAGGGGTATAAATCGCGTTGACTGGAGAAAAGTGTGTGAGGGAATATTTTAGGGCAGGGCTTATCTGTCTTGTCTGATAAAATTGCCTTCTTTGAAGTGTCGTGATCTGAAGCTTATATTTTAAGGATGTTGATATATTGGCGAGGGATGTTGATGGGTGTGCTTTTGTCTAATCAGAAATTAACCACAAAATTGCTTTTTGTTTTTTCGGCTGGAGCTCTCTAAAGTTTTTTAAAAGGGCGTATTCTTTTTCGCTGTATGTGTCTTGATCGTGGTGTAAGGCATGTTCTTTTGTGGGAATATCTGCTGTTAAAAGGTCCGCATAAAAAAAGTTCATAGGAACTGCTAGTTTTTTAGCAATTTCGAGCAAACACCCCGCGCTTACACGATTTAAACCTTTTTCGTATTTCTGGATTTGTTGGAAACTGACACCTAAATGGCTTCCTAATTCCTTTTGAGAAAGTCCCATTGAAATTCTTCTATGACGGATCTTTTTACCTATTGAAATGTCGTTGAAATGTGAATTTTTAGTTCGCACTTCAAGCTCCCCTCCGGTTGCGAGCGCCCTCGCATGAGTATTCCGGGAGTAGTAAAGTACTGAGCTCTAGTCAGCATTTTTGCTTTTAGTGCTTATCACACCTGGACATAGCAAAAACTCCCGGAATCCCGGGACACCCACAAAGTGGGTTCATTCTTACGCTAGAGCTTAGGGCTTTACTATCCCTTATTGATCGTTGCGTGGACGATCAAAATATCCTTTGAGTGATAAAGTAATTTCAAGGGATTGGCAAGAAAAATTAAAATGTTTGCTATACGGTTATAGTGTAAAATAGGGATGTTTGGGGGCGGTAATCTGATGTTAGTAGGGGAATTTATTGGGTAAAAGGTTGGATGATAGTTTAAAACCGGTGCGGGGTGGAAGCTTTATTCAGCAGAGGAAAATTTGCTTTTTGAAGTCGAATTGTAGATCAGAGCTTATCTGGCGTGTTTGATGAAACACCATTCTTTGAAGTGTGGGATAGCCATATGAAATAATCAGCAGGGAAATCTGATAGACGAGAAATCAGCTTGTTGACAGACCCGTGTTTACAGAACGGTGCGGGGTAGTAATTTGAGCGTTTCGTTTGGCTTTTTTCTGTAATGATGTAAAAGCGTAAAAATGTGAATCTGTAAAATTATGCGGAGGATTTGGGCTTTATGTGGGCTCTTATCTTTTTGGGTGTGTCCCATTTTTTTTAATTGTTGAATGCTTGTCAAATTTTGTTGCTGATTTTTATGTCATTTTTTGTGTTTGAGGTTTTGGTTTCTCTTTAGTTGGAAGGAACATGATGATGGTAGATGAACATTGTCTTCCCTTACGTCGAAGAGGGCGGAAAAAAGGGGCTTTAAATAAAACAACAAAGCGATTTAATGAAGCTCTTTTGACAGCGGCGGAGCAGGCTGGATATCACTATGGTGAAGATGGGCTGGTGTCTTATCTTCAGTATCATGCTCTCAATAATCCCGTACCTTTTTTTTCGCTGCTGGCAAAAGTGTTGCCTCTTCAGGGGGCTGGAGAGGGGGAGGTTAAAACAGTTTCGCGTATCGAGATTGTACCAGTGAATGCAAAAAATAGCGAACCGGAGAAGCATGATCCCTCGGCAACTGAGGCTTGAAGCTACGAGAAAATGTTGGGTTGGGCACATGATGTTTAAGGGATATTGTCTTTGAACGGGGATGCTAGATGTTTGTCTGAAAGCTTATGATTGAAATTGCGGTGAGGGGCGTGTGCTTTAGGCGTGTGAGCTGTGACGTTGTTAAGCTTTGGTGGGGGAAGCATGAGGACGTGGACTGGAGGAGACTTCGGTGCATATGGTGTTTTTTGGGGGTACATGGCGTCTGGGGTGGTTTGTGTGAAGGGGTCGGCAAGATGCTTTTATGGCGATGCATGAGGGGCGCGATACCTGAAAGATGTTGGGGAGTGCTTGATGATATTTGCTGTTTTGGACATTTGGTGAAGATTTGGGCTTTTCTCGTTATTGAAGGTGTGGAGATATCAAAAACAGTTTCGCGTATTGAGATTGTGCCAGTGAATGCAAAAAGTAGCGAACCGGAGAAGCTTGATACCTCGATAACTGAGGCTTGTGATATTGAAAAATGTTAGGCTGAGGTGGGTGATGTGGGGTGATGTCTTGCAAGGGGGCTGCTTTGGTGATTGCCTATCTTGAGGGGATTGAAGCGGAGGCTATCGTGTTTGTGGGCGCTCGTGATATTGGGAAGGGGCTTTGGTGAATGATGCCGTAAGGGCCCGTGTGCTGGAGGGGATTTGGTGCAGGGTATTTGTGTGGTGGATATGGAACAGTGTTTTGATGGGTGAGGGGCATGAAACTTGAGAGAAGTGTTATGCTTGCCTGATGCATGTGTTTTGGTGGGGGTATCTTGGGGGATAAAGTGTGAGGATTGGTGATGCTTGAGAGGCATGATATTGGAGGATGTTGGGCTTTGGATATGCCTGAGAGCCATGTGCTGAGGCTATGATTTGGTTGGGGGGATACCTTGCTTGTGGTTGGGGGATGACAGGCGCGGTGTTTGAGGGGGTGGGGCTTTTGTGCCTTGGGGGCTTGGGGCGCATAGGTGGGGTCAAGGGGATCTCATGCAAAAAAGTGAAATTTATTGAATATTAGGATGAAGAAAAGATAAAGCGCTGCTTTTGAGAAGGGCGTTTTTCGTTCAATTGCTCTTTTCGTTCAATTGCTCTGGGATCATTAAACTTGGGATAAGCAAAAGGGTGCAGCGCAATTATTGCTAAAGTATGAAAATTTATAATGACAACTGTTCAGAAAATTTCTCAAAAAATTGAGCAGAAAACGGCTCAAGTGGCTCTTATTCCAAAGCTTATTCCTGTCTTTACTGGAAATGCCGATGTGCGAGCCGCTTGGGGAGGACGCGGTTCTGGAAAAACACGTTCTTTTGCTTTGATGTCTGCTGTGGTGGGATATCGCCATGGAATGGCTGGAGAACGCGGGATTATTCTTTGTGCACGGCAATTTCAAAATTCTCTTAATGAAAGTTCTTTGGAGGAAATTAAACGCGCTATCGAGTCTTATCCTTTTTTACAAGATTATTATGAAATCGGCGATAAATATATTAAGTCAAAAGATGGACGGATTGTCTATGTGTTTGCTGGGCTTGATCGCAATATCGCAAGTATTAAATCAATGGGTCGCGTTTTCCTTTGTTGGGTCGATGAAGCCGAACCCGTGACAGAAACTGCTTGGCAAACACTTATTCCAACTTTGCGCGAAGAAGGAAAAGATTGGAATGCAGAATTATGGGTCACATGGAACCCATGCCATGAAAATGCAGCCGTGGAAAAACGTTTCCGAAATGTCGATAATCCTCATATCAAAGGGGTGGAAATTAATTGGCGTGATAATCCGCAATTTCCTGAAAAACTCAATCGTGATCGAATGGACGATTTGCAGCAAAGACCAGAGCAGTATAACCATATTTGGGAAGGCGAATATCTCCAAGCTGTCCAAGGGGCTTATTATCAGAAATGTCTTCTCGAAGCCGAAATGGAAGGGCGGATTACCACTGTTCCACGGGATCCTTTGATGCAGGTGAGAATCTTTTGGGATATCGGGGGAACAGGCGCAAAGGCTGATGCTACCGCATTGTGGGTCGCGCAGTTTGTTGGACGGGAAATCCGAGTGCTCGATTATTATGAAGCCCAAGGTCAACCTCTCTCAGAACATGTGGGGTGGGTCTTTCAAAGGGGATATGAAAAGGCTCTTATGGTCTTGCCTCATGATGGCGCAACAAAAGATCGTGTCTATAATGTGAGTTTTGAAAGTGCCCTTCAACAAGCCGGTTTTCAAACCAAAATAATTCCTAACCAAGGAACAGGCGCTGTGAAAATGCGTATCGAAGCCGTACGGCGGTTGTTTCCTGCACTATGGTTTAATCGTGAAACGACATGTGCGGGCAGAAAAGCGCTTGCTTGGTATCATGAAAAGCGCGACGAACAGCGCAATATCGGACTAGGAGCTGAACATGATTGGGCTAGCCATGGCGCCGATGCCTTTGGACTGATGTGTGTGGCTTATGAACAACCAAATGCTAAAGCGCGAAAAAAACCTTATCGCTCGTTTCACCATTCTCAAACTTCATGGATGGCTTTTTAATGAATAGTTCTACAGATTCTTCTTTTAATCAAATCGAAACGCTTGAAAATCAAGCTCTCTTTAAAAAACTCGTGGGTTGGTATCAGGATGATATTGATCATGTCGAAAAATGGCGAAAAAATGCCCAGGAAGATTACGATTTTTATAATGGACGGCAATGGAATGAGCAAGACTTGGCTGTCTTGCACGAACAAAACAGACCCGTGATGACTTTTAACCGTATTGCGCCTTTAATTAATGCCGTGATTGGGGCTGAGCGCAATAATAAAAGGCAAGTGCAATTTATTCCACGACAAGAAGGGGCTGCCTTTGCGAACCAGATTTTGACAGGAGCAGCCGAATGGTTTCGCGATGAAGCCGATGGGGAATACGAAGATTCCGATGCCTTTCAAGATGCAATTATTTGCGGTATGGGCTGGACAGATACACGCCTTGATTATGAACAAGATCCGCAAGGAAAACCAATTATTGCACGCTTAGACCCGATGAAAATGGTGTGGGATGCAAGTGCTGTCAAGTCTAATCTTATTGATGCTCAACGCTTATGGTATATTGATGAAAAACCCCTTGCTGTGGCGCAGGAAATGTTTCCCAATGTTCATTGGAGTGACCTTAATGCTGATTGGGTTAAACATCAGAGTTTTTTACATTCAACCAGCGATGGGATGACACAAAATTATCAGTCCGAGAGGGGGTATCAAGGAGAAGAGGGGAGCGGCTATCAACGTCCTAAAATGGTGACATTGGTAGAATGTCGCTGGTTTGAACGCGAGGTGGTTTATAAAGTTCTCGAGCCTCTAAGTGGAAAGTTTGTCGATTATTCAGAGCAGGATTTCCAAAATTTAAGCAAAACCTTTCCTCATGTCCAGGCAACAAGGTTGAACAGAAAAATTGTCAAACGGGCATTTTTAGGTAGAAAGCTGCTTGAAGCGCCTGATAAGCCTTTGGTTCCACCCAATCAATTGGGATGGGAGTGTATTACCGGTACTTTTGATAAGTTAAGCCGACAGTTTTACGGAATTGTGCGCCCTACAAAAGATCCGCAACGGTGGGCAAACAAATATTTTAGTCAAGTAATGCATTTGCTCAATAGCCAATCAAAAGGCGGCATTATGGCAGAGCGCGATGCTTTTGATGATGATCGACAAGCCGTCGAGAGTTGGGCTAGAGCTGATAGTATTACTTGGTTGAAAAGTGGTGCTGTGTCTGGGGGAAGAATTCAGCCTAAACCCGTGGCACAATTTCCGCAAGGGTTTTTCCAATTGTTTAATGAAGCAAAGAGCGCACTTGAACAGGTGACGGGGTTGTCTTCTGAATTTATTGGGACGCGAGCTGTCAATCAGCCTGGCATTCTTGAGCAACAACGGCGACAATCGTCACTTAATCTTTTGGCTTCCTTTTTTGATGGGTTGCGTCGATATCGGCAACGACAGGGAAAAATTATTCTCTATCTTATTCAAAATTATCTGTCCGATGGGCGGTTGGTGCGTATTGCCGGTGATGAAAATGCCCAATATGTGCCGCTGACACGCGAAATGGTGACAAGTTTGGAATATGATATTGTCGTGGATGATGCACCAACAAGTCTTAATGAAAAAGAGCGTACTTTTGCACTGATCATGCAACTGCTTCCTTTGATGCAAAATTTTGCAACGCCTGAGATTATGCTTGATCTCTTACGCTATTCACCTTTACCAGCCTCACTCATTCATAAAATTGCGATAAAGGCGCAAAATTCTCTTCAAGAAGAGCAAAATGCCTCAGCGCAGATGGGGAATAATGTGGGGGCAGACCAGATAATGCAGATGTTGCAGACAGTAAAGGCTCAACAATAGGATGCTTTATGATGCGCTCTCTTGGATGAATTTCATCTATCAGAAGTTGCTTATCTAAACAATGTCCATAGTTACCCATGTTGCTTATGTCGTGCAATGTCGCCTCTCTTTATCTCAGAAGAGCTGTTGTGTTGAGTCGTAGTGTTGGTGTTGGGAAACATCTTTAATAGAGTCTTGCTGTCACGGCGGGGATATGGTGGGAGGTGTTTTGCTGTCATGGTGGGGGAGCCATGTGAGGAGAATGCTGGAGCCTAAGTGATGATGGGTAAGCATTAAGCGGTAAATGCTTATGGGGCTGTTTTATCTGAAAAATTTGATTTTATTGTTTAAAAAAAGAGAAGGCTAATGTCATGGATCAAGAACACTTAACGCCGGCAGAACAAAACCAATTGAAACAAGATTTTCTGGTCTCAACACAAGAGAGAGAAAATGGTGAAATTGGAAGAGAAGAAAAAACTCTTGAAGATAATTTTCAAGGGCAAATGCATCAACAACAGGACTCTTCGCAAAAGGCTGGAAAAGAGGTTCAAGGGGGAGAAGATGCTCCACCAGATCCACAAAAAGACTTTATGGGCTATATGCAATGGTTGGGAAAAACACTCCAAAAAAAAGGGCTTTTACATGAAAAACAACAGCCTTCTCTTGGTTTGGAAGCAGAACAGTTACATGCGTTTTTTCAGCAGTCTGTTGCTAGTGTTAAACAAAAGCATCATGATTTTGATCAAGCAGCTGATTTTATTTATGAAACGAGGGCTAAACAGTTGGCAGCTTGTGCTTCGCTCTATCCTGAGATGGCCGATCCCAAAAATATTGATGCGTTGATTGGTGATGAGTTGAAGCAGATCTTGCGCGATTGTGCGCAAAAAAATCAAAATCCGGCTGAAGTGATTTACTCTATTGCACAAAAAATTGGCTACACAAATGTTCCCAATAACATGGGTGAAAATTTACAGGAAAGACACAATTCTGCACGTACTCTTGCTGCTTATAACGGTTTAACGCCAAATGGGCCGATTTCTTTGGATATGCTTGATAAAATGTCAGAAGCAGAGTTTAGCGCTTGGGTTGCTGAACCTAAAAATAAAGCTGCTTTTAATCGTTTAATGGGGGGAAGAGAATTTTAAAAACAAGAATGAGAGGGGGGCGGGAAAGTTAAGAGGCTTTTGGCGCAGGAGAATGCGGGGGAGTGTTTTTTGCGGGAAAGTTAAGAGGCTTTTAGCGCAGGAGAATGTGGGGGAGTGTTTTTTGCGGGAATGTTAAGAGGCTTTTGGCGCAGGAGAATGCTAGGGGATTTCTTAAACACGGATGTGGAGAGGAGAGCTCTTATAAGGGGGAGGCAGACGCTAACAGAAATTAGATAAAACTCACAAACAACCTATTCACCATTTGAAATGAAATGTGGTGTTTTAACAACCGGCGCTTTGCCGGGTTTTTTATGTCAATAAAACTTTTAGAGGACAAAATGACTGTAACTTATATCGGACTTAATGACCCAATGGCAGTGCGCACATGGTCTAAATTACTAAACCAAGAAGTCTCAAAAGCACTTCCAATTGCACCGTTGATTGGAAATGATTCAAACAGTATCGTACAATTAAAAGATGAAACCACGAAAGCAAGTGGGGATGCTATTAGCTTTAATTTGCGTGTGCAGTTGCTAGGCGATGGGGTGAGCGAAGGGCAGACATTGGAAGGCAATGAAGAAGCTTTACAGTTTCTCAATGATCGCTTGGCAATTAATGAACTCGTTCATGCTGTGCGTGTCAAAAATGAGGGAACGATTGATCAACAACGAATTCTCCATGATTTGCGCACCGAGGCAAAAAATGGTTTGGTTGATTGGTATGCAGATCGTCTGAGTATGATGTTCTTCATTCAAGTTTGCGGGTATACCGCAAAAACAATTAACTTTGAGGGACGCACGATTACCCTTAAACCAGTTCATTATGGGTTTAATGCGCCAACGGCACCAACCAATAAACGTGTGGTACGTCCTAATGATAAAGCAAAAGATGAGGACTTAAAAGAAGACGATGTTTTTGATCTCAGCTTGATTGATAAAGCAGTTGAACGGGCTAAATTGGCAAATCCTAAAATTAGACCTGTGCGGATTGATGGCGAAAATGTCTATGTGCTTTATCTACATCCAACCCAAGTGACACAATTGCGAACCAATACTGATGCGGGGCAATGGCTCGACATTACTAAGGCAATCTATAGTGGAAGTCGTATCAAAAATCCGCTCTATGATGGGTCTTTGGGCATGTATAATGGTGTGGTTTTGCGCGAAGCTGAACATATTACCGAAGGGGTCGAAGCTGGAACCGCTAACAAAGCTGTACCAAATGTGCGGCGGGCTGTTCTGCTTGGTGCGCAGAGTGCTGTGATTGCTTTTGGTAAAGATCGAGGGGCGACACGCTATAAATTGGTGGAGGAACTCTTCGACTATGAAAGAGAATTCGGGGTTGCGGCAAAAACCATTATTGGTATGAAAAAAACTTGCTTTACCTTGCCAGGAAGTACGCAAGGGGCTCAGGATTTTGGCACTATTGTCATTCCAACTTATGGAGCACCCGCTTAAAGCGAACGCTTGCTCTCTTCCCCCAACAAGAGGGATCTGTTGGGGGAAAAATTTAAAATGCTTCCAGAAACAAGGACAGGCCTATGACCACTTTATCCACTGATCCCCAAAATCTAAACCTTACACATTCAGACCATTCTAAAACGCTTGCTTATATGGTCGCGCTTATTCAAGATGAAATTGACGATACAACAGCGGAATATTCCCTGCAAATTCAAGATTCAATTTTTACGGCTTTGCGTTTGTGTGAACGCGAACCCTTTTTCTTTAATGAAAAAAGAGAAAGGACGTTTAAAACACAAAGTGGTAAAACATGGTATGGGCAAGAAGAAGGGGTTTTTATTGAAGCAGAAAAGAGTTTGGAGGGCGTCTTTTTAGTAACAAAGAGTGCAACACCAACAAAGTTGTTCTTTAAGCCCTTGGAAGTGTTGCATCAACAATATGGTATGCATCCTGCGCTAGGAACGCCATTCTTTTATACCTACCTTGATCAAAAAATAGGACTCTTTCCAACACCAGAACATGTGGAAGCTGTACAGCTTTCTTATGCTCCTGTTCATTTTGCTGATGAACAGCTGAAAGAGGATGATAACCCTTGGTTGATTTATGCTTTTGATCTTATTAAAGCACGGGCAAAATATGAACTTTATAAAAATATTCTTAAAGATCCTGAATATGCCGCCGTTTCTTTCAGAGATTTTCAAGAACAGCTTCAAGCTTTGCGCATTGAAACATCGCGCCGAAAAGGTTCTTCAAAGATTCGCCCAATGCGTTTTTAAAAGACTTTTTTCCAAATCGTTTATGGCTGGCGTTGAAGGTTGGTTTGGCACTGGTGGCTGGTTTGTCACTTATGGCTGGATACACGCGTTGGGTGTTGATGGTGAAGGGCTGGTGGATGGCGTTGGGGTGGCCATTATTTATGGTATCGTTTTTTTTGGTGCGTTAAACAACTTTAGGTTGTTTATTTTGTTGAATTTTATGCCTTTAGAGTTTTAAGGGCTTTTGTGGTTTTTTATCCATAAGCCTTGGTGTTTTGAATGGCACTGAGCTTTTCAAAGGTTTTATGGGGGGCTTTTGATGGCTCTTTCCCCCGTCATTGTGGGGGTTGATTTGCGGGCAGTTGATTTTGGTTTGGCGCTGGTGGATGGCGTTGGGGTGGCCATTATTTATGGTATCGTTTTTTTTGGTGCGTTAAACAACTTTAGGTTGTTTATTTTGTTGAATTTTATGCCTTTAGAGTTTTAAGGGCTTTTGTGGTTTTTTATCAATAAGCCTTGGTGTTTTGAATGGCACTGGGCTCTTCAAAGATTTTATGGGGGTCTTGATGGCTTTTTTCCCAATCGCTGATTATCGACCCGATGTGGCGGATATCAATGGAATTTTTACCGATGAACTTGTTAATGTGCTCCCAGCGGATGGCTCCTATATCCCTATGCCAAGTTTTGAACCTTTATCAGAGCCTTGTCCGGAGCCAATTTTAGGCACTCTTGCGGTTAAAACAAAAAATGGAGTTTCTATTATTGTCGGGACAAGAGAAAAAATCTACTTGCTTGATAATACAACAATGAACTGGAAAGATATTAGCCAAAAAGGAAAACCTTATCTGGCTAATGTTGATGCTCCGTGGTCTTTTGCTTTGTTTGGTGATTTGATCATTGCGGTGAATGCCAATGATAAACCACAAGTGATTGATATTAACCATGATAAAACATTTAGAAATTTAGGAGGAAATCCACCACAGGCAGGGATTGTTCGTGTCTGGGGAGATTTCGTTTGTTTGATGAAATTAACCGAGTATCCAAGAAGGGTTCATTGGTCTGGATTAAATGATGCTGAATTTTGGACCGTGGGGAAAAAAAGTTGTGATTATCAAGATTTTCCTGATGGCGGATTCGTCCAAGGGGCAACGGAGACAACAAATCCAATTATCTTTATGCGTTCTGCAATCTATGCCGGTTCTTTTATCCCTGGCTCTAAGATTATTTTTAGTTTCCAAAAAATCCACGATAAACGAGGCGCAAAAAATGCTGAATCAATTGTTTGTAGAGGCGATTTAGCATTCTTTGCCGATGAGGGCGGGTTTTATCAAATAACAAATGAGGGACAGATTATACCCATTGGGTTCGAAAAAGTCGATCGAACGATGACCGCAAAATCAAGGAAGGATAATCTGTACACTCTATCTGCTGCTATCGATGGGGTGTATAATCGTGTTTATTGGATGGTTGATTCTGATGAGAATCTTCATAAACGTATCTTGCTCATTTATGATTGGGGATTGCAAAAATGGACAAAAGCTCTCGTCGATATCAAAATGATATTGCCTATTTTCTTAGCCGGAACAACCCTAGAAGGTCTTGATTTTGTGACTAAGAATATTGATGACTTGTCCTTTTCTCTTGATAGTAAAGCTTGGAAAAATGAATCGCCTATTCTGGGGGCATTTGATCAACAGGGGAGACTGGGTTCGTTTTCTGGGTGTCCTATGGCTTGTGTCGTGACATCACAAGAAATGGGGCAGACAAATGGCAGGATAACACGGGTGAAAAATATTATGCCTCAAGTCAATAGTGGAAAGTTTTATTTGTCTGTGGGAATGCGCTTTCGACAATCTCTTGAAGAGGAAACTGTTTGGTTGCCAGAAAAACAGCCCTCTTATAATACTGGACAAATTCATTGTCGTGCAAGGGCACGGTTTTATCGCTTTAAATTGCGTATTCCTGAAGGGGTGAATTGGACTCATGTCACTGGATTTGATGTGGAATTGACGCGGGCCGGCATGCGATAGGCATGCCCTTTTGTAATACCATGCGATAGGCTCAAACCTCTATTATTAAAGAACAAATGCCCCATAGACTTCCCAAGCCTTTATAAACAAAGGCACAATGCGATAAGCTGTGTCTTTATAATATGAAGAACAAGGTGGTGCGTTATGTTTCATGCTTTTCTGCGATAAAGGAAAATAGGCTGCACCATGGTTTATTTTTATAAAGAAAAAAGTTCCCTCTTTGTTGTGACAAAGGGATGATGGGGCTTTTTTTCTTTTATTGTGCGGGGGGCATGGAATGCGTGAAGTATGCATGGGGATGCGTATTGCTCAAATGAGGGAAATGACAAAGCTAAAAGAGCTAAAATTATGATGCAAGAGAGTCAAGATTTATATTCTGCTCATCTGACAGAGCAGTGGTCATGGGAAAAAATAGCTCCCTATCAAGAGGCTCTCAATGCTGCATTGAAAAAATATGTTCAGCGCTTTCCGGATGATGTTTGTCTGGAAAAAATTGCTGAAGAAATCGCTACAGGACAAGCACAATTGTGGCTGGTCTTAAAAAATAAAATCCAATTTAGTGCTTTTGCAATTACCAAAGTTGAAATAACCCATACGGGGAAAAA
This sequence comes from Bartonella sp. AA74HLJMH, assembly GCF_042197045.1. Taxonomy (NCBI): domain Bacteria; kingdom Pseudomonadati; phylum Pseudomonadota; class Alphaproteobacteria; order Hyphomicrobiales; family Bartonellaceae; genus Bartonella; species Bartonella sp. AA74HLJMH. Next base: position 20,354 of record NZ_JBHIRJ010000002.1, on the reverse strand, counting down.
ATGCGTCGTTCTCTCTGATCTTGCTGGAGAGGGAGGGCTGAAATTGGTCAAGTTGATTGATGAAGTCGAAAAATGGGCGCGAACAATCAATGCTGAAGAAATGCACATGTTTGGAAGAACTGGATGGGCGAAAAAGCTCGCTCATCACGGATATTCTCGTAATCTTATTCAATATAGAAAGGTTCTGAACCCATGAGTAGAAAAACCACACCTCAAGTGCAAACAACAACACAAACAAATGCTCCACCTGCTTGGGCGGCTGATATTCTTAAACAAGCCAGTGCTGATGCACTTGGACTTTATAATAAAGGAATTGGCGGAAACGTTTATCAGGGAGACAGAGTCGCTGGTCTTAGCAATATGACCAAAAATGCGCTGACCGGTTTACAACAAGCAGCAGGGCTCTATAACAATCCAACGGTAACGCAATGGTTGAATGCCCCAACCAACAGCGCTACAAATCTTTCCGGTATGGCTAAGGGAAGCTGGATTGGAAGCAATAGCAAATTTAATACCGCATTGCAAAATGCTCTGAATAAAACGTCCGATGCAATTAATCAATCGATGTCGGGAGCAGGACGTTATGGTTCTGGGGCTCATACTGGTGTGCTGGCCGATGAGTTAGGCGCCTTGGCAACAAATGCTGCAGCACAGCAATATAATCAAGATATTAACAATATGATGAATGCAAACCAGATGATTGATCGCTCTCAGAATGATCAAGTTAATGCGGCAAATAGCTATTATCAAGGACAGAGTAACGTGCAAAGCAATGCTTTGAAAGGGGGCATGATTCAAGATATAAACCGCCAAAATGTCTTAGATGCTGAACGCCAAAAATGGTCAGAAAAAGATAATCAAGATTGGAACCGATTGCAAAGCTTGTTACAGGTAGGGACACAGGCTGCTGGAAATTACGGAACGACTTCAGGAAAATCCACGACAATGCCTTCTGTGACAAAAGATCCATTGCGTGATGCGCAGCAAGTACTTGGATTGGTCGGAGGAATTTTAGGGCTTTGTGATGTGAGAGCAAAAGAAAATATTATCCCTGTGGGGCAGAAAAAGGGATATCCACTTTATACCTTTAATTATAAGGGAAATCCACAACGTTATCAGGGCGTTATGGCGCAAGACGTGTTGCGTGTGAACCCTGAAGCTGTTTATGTCAATGCGAAAACAAAGTTATTGCATGTTGATTATGACAAAATAGGACTGAAAATGGAAAAAATGAAAATGGAGAAAATATCGGCATCTAAAAATAAAATTGCGGCTTTCTTTTCTTCATTTTTTGCTCGTTTTCCCTTTTTGAAAAAAGAGTATCTTCTATGAGTTCGATTTATGATTGGTCAATTGTTGCATCAGAAAATGCTTATGCCGATGAGAGTATAAACTGGGCAGAAGGGCAACCGCCAAGCACAGTCAATGATAGTGCTCGCGCTATGATGCAACGCATCAAAGAATATTTGTTGGATAATGGGGGCGGGATTGAAACACAGTTTACTGTCGATGTGAAAAATGAGAGAACGTCACTTCGTTTGGAAACAAAGTCTTTTTTTGAGACTTATATGGATGGCATTGTTGTGCGCTTTAAAGCACAAGGCGTCAACAGAGGAATAACAAATATTTCTTTAAATCAATTGCTACCACGACCAACTTATATGGCAACACCAGAGGGTATTATGCCTTTAAAGGGCGGAGAAATTCAAAAAGGGGCGCTTTATGAAGTCGTCTATACGCGTGATATTGCCGGAAAAAATGCTGATGGCTGGTTTTTAACCAATCCTACTATAAAACTTCCTGAAATTCCGCCCTTTCCTCCTTTGCCTGAAACTTTTTCTTCTGGATTTATCGGGACTTTTGCTACAGAAAAAATACCCTCTGGATGGTTACTGTGTAATGGTAAAGAATATTCGCGAAGGAACTATGCTAATCTCTTTGCTGTTCTGGGAGAAACATGGGGAAAAGGAGACGGGAGAACAACATTCAATGTTCCCGATTTGCGTGGAATGTTTTTACGGGGGCTCGATAGTGGAAAAGAAATTGATAAAGGACGTCGCTTGGGAAGCCGACAAGAAGAGTCTTTTCAATCCCATACCCATGAGGGAAAAACAGATTCAACAGGTAACCACCAGCATAGTTATCCAATGATTGACGAGGTAGTTTGGGATATGAATCACGGTGAATATTATAGACATCTGGCTCAAGTCTACAATAAAGATCGGTTAACGAAGGCTGCGGGAGAGCATGAACATAAGGTCTTGTTGCAAAAAACAGGGGGTGATGAAACACGCCCCGTCAATATGGCGGTGGTTTATGCTGTCAAAGCCTGAGAATGAAAGCTGTGTGAGAGAAAGATAAAAATGCTAAAATGTTTGTTATGAAAAAAAGTCTTATTGAATATAAAGTCTTATAGAATATATTGTGCAGAAAGTTTTGAGGCGCTTTAGAAAAAACTCAACTCTCTTTATTATTTTATTTTTTGTGCTGCCTTTGTTGGATGTCTAAAGGTAAGTTTGCCTATTGTTCTTTAGAGGATCAAGACAGTGATTATTGAAGGTAGAGGGAGAACAAAAAACTTTCTTTATTCATGGCGTTTTTTCTGAAGAATCAATATTTTAGCTCAAATGCCTCTCTTTTGTGATATCGTGATCCATTATTTCAAGTGCTGGGTTTAAACCGCTGCTGTGCGATGACAAAAAGCCCCTAGATAATTTTATCCTATTATAGCGTAAAATACCGTCATTAAAACACTATTATTAAAGCTGGTGATATCAGTAAGATAGCTTAAAGTATTTAATACATTAGCAACTGTTCTGGTGAGGATTTGCTTGGTTAAGTATTATGCAAGTGAATCATATAAATAATGAGCAGATATGGAGCCCCTTCAGAGGAGTTGGATTGTTTACAAACCGATTGGGGCTAAAATCTTCGTCCTTTGAGGTGGTGGGAAGAGGTCAACGGATATGTTTATTTAAAGCGAGAAAAGGCAAAATGGAGCGCTTTCTTTTTTAAGCGTGTAGGAAAAAAGCCACTCTTTGTTTTCAAAATGGGTGCACTGTTGGCAAGAGCAGCAGGTTGGCGATGCGTTGTAGTACATGGTGAGGCATTGAACCCTCTGAGATGGCATTTTGTGCTTATCAGGCAACTTCTTGAAACGGGATGAGAGTGATACGAGAAAAATCTATAAGACAATAGTTTATCCCGTTGTGTTGTAAAATACCATTGTTTGAGATGCGGTTAAAATTTTATGCATGGGGTGTTTTTCGTCTGTGCGTATTCCTAACGCAGCATTTTTTTGTAGAGTAACTCTGGACAGGGGATACATTACAAGGATGCGTTTGAAGGGGGAAGCCAAGTCAAATCTGTTAGATAAGAAGCCAGATTGTTTACAAACCATTGTTTATTGATTGCCATTATTTAAAGACCGGTGTGGGCTTTGTTCTTTTGGGAAAGGTTGATACAGCATGCAAGGTGACATGCATTTCTCTTTGGTTTTAGGTGGTAAAATCATCATTTTAGGTGGAAAACAGAGTATAATCTAAAAAAATACCTTGTAAAAATTTTCGATGAGGAATTTTTTTTCAAAAGCTTTTCATATGGTTTTCTGAGGTTTTCTGAGAAATGCAAGAGCCGTACAACGAAAAAAGAGATGCAAATGCCTTAATACGCGTTTAGCTTATCAAAAAGGGGGATATAATGGCACTTTTTCCATTTTCTATTGCTGATATTGATGATCCGGAATGTATTCGTGTGGTTCTTTATGCTAGCGGAAGAATGGGACATGCTCCTTTAAACGCATTGTTGAAGAAAGCATATGAAGATATTACAAAAATTGCAAAGCGCATGGATGCTTTAGAAAAAAAATTAAATGCTCTAGATCTTACCAATGTCGAACAGAAAAAAAATGAGAAAGAAGAGAAGCAAGACAGTATTAATAGTGTTGTGAGTGGTGGAATAACGACACCAAACAGTTTTGTGAGCGCACCAGAAATTAAAACAGAATCATCGTCCGCTGGAGACATATTTTTTTCTCCAATATACGAGGCGCCAAAAATAGACTACAGCTCTTTTATTTCAAAATTTACAGCACATAAACCGCTAGAAATACACAGTAGTGTTACTCAAAACATCAGTGTTGAGCATTCTAGAGAGATTTCTTCTTTGTTAGATAAGGAAAAATAGAATAGAGTGATCATAACAATATGTATGGGGTGAAGCTATAGATCAGATAAACCTAATTTATATCTTCGGTGGAGCCTGGAATTGCACTCTGTTTGAGATGTTAAAAAATGGTAAAAATTGATAGAGAAGCGTTGTTGCTGGATAAGTTGATCATGCGTTGTTGGGGAGAGTAGGGCGCATATTGAAATCTAAGGGTAAGTTTTTAAAGCCTACAGAGCAAGGAGCCATGCCCAAATAGAAACGCATGGCAAAAGAAGCTTTAAAAAGATAAAAAATCGTGCAATCATTTTAAAAAGCTTTTGGATAGAGCGTTTGATGATTTTAACTCTATAAAAAATTGCCATTTTTACGCTTTTTTAAAAGAGAAAAAGTGCAGTTCCTCGCAATTTTAATTTGTTAAAAATCCCATAAAAAGAAAATGTTAATTGCCAAAAGGACAAAAGCAGAAAAATGCCTATAAAAAAATCATGCGTATCGTTGTGTCTTTTCTTATAAAGAAGAGAAATGCTGTACTGTTGGAGCAGGCTTGAAGGCTAACGTTTCACTTGTTTTCTTATCAGACAAGATTGTACAAGCGGTTGTTGATTTGTCTTATCCTGTTTATGCTGTAAAGACTGTCCTTTCAGGTGTGATGATATAAGGCAAGTCTCTTTGTAAGAGCTTCCATGATACAAAAAGTGTTTTTTAAAGGGCGTGGCAAATATTTAAGGCAGGCTTATTTGTTGAGCTTTAAGTTTAAATCAATCACATACGAAAAAGCCAAATGGACCCCACTGCAATCTGGGCTGTTGATAAATCAGATTGGGTGAAGAATCTTCATCTTTTGAAGTGGTGAATGTAAGTTAAGAAAAACCAGCTTTTACAAGCGTAAAAGAACGGGTCTTATTATAATTATGGACTTAAATCATGTGTGTTTTTTCATGGATTATATTGAGATAAAGCTACAAAGTATTTTGATTTATTGGATACGTTTTTATTTTAGAAAGTGTATTGTTATAAACAGTTCTCCTCAATACGAATGTATCATTATTTATACTCTTTTTGGATATTTTTATAAATATAATTAAAAAGCTTGCAATACTATACATTTTGTGTATAAGTATTTATTATTGATTTCTTTTGTATTTTATTTAGTTATATCTCTATTCATAAGCCGCGCCTTTAAATGGTGCGGCTTTTTTACTTTCTAATAACAGGGGCGCTATATATTTGTTATTGAGATGGCTTTGGATATTTTTCTCATTATTGTATTTTGTGATTTCATTTTGCAGTGAAATCTTTAAATTCTTGTGTGTTTTATCCCAATAGGGAAGATTCAAATAAAAATGCAGGCGTCTGGGTTTGGTTTCTTTGCTTTGGTTGGGGGGCGTTGAATAGTTAAAGAATCTTGTTACTGTTTGACGGAGAATGATATGAGGTGAAGCATAAAATGGTGGCGCATTTGAAGGGCCATTATCATACATGCCAGCATGATCAAAAATGCAAATGTGTCTTTAACAGTGTTTGTTGATCTCGATTAGAAAGTCCATTCTTTTTTGTTAGGAGTTTTACATCTATAATCTCTTATCTTGTTTTAGCGACTGCTTTTTGAGGGGGCGGTAATAGAAGGCGTATAAGATTTTATATATGAAGTGTTTGTGTGGTGAATAACGGTAAATCCATTGAGCACTCCCATCTTTACGCTTATGTAGAGGCAAGCCGGGTACTATCAGTGTATTTGCTCGCTCCCAATTTTGCTACGGTCTTTGACACTTAAGACGATTCATAAGAGGCATATGCCTTTCTTATACAGTTTTTAATCCACATGCTAGCTCCGCTTGTAACTTGTAAGCGACATGGTTTTGGTTGATTTAACATAAACAGGTTTGGAATGAGAGAATCCTATGGTGTTCGGGTTTCTCATTCAACGTGCAAAACAATAAATACTCTTTGTAAATCAATGTGATGTGTTTTAACAAAGACGAATTGTTTATAGATCCGCATGGATGAAGAATCTTCGTCTTTAAAAGTGGTGAGAGAAAATCATCAGCCCTATTTTTTCATAAAGGGCATGAGAAAAGTGTTTCATAAGAATTATATACGATAAGAATTATACGGTAAAAAAGAGAGTCTTTTGACATAAGAGTCTTGATCGTTTGCGGCTATAACCTGTATTGTGTACACAGATACTTCTATCATTTTTTGCTGTAAAAGCTTCTCTTGGGATATTAAAGGGTATAATCTTTATGGAAAAAAGAATCCGAGCAAGACAAAAGGCTTATTTCAAAAGATTATATCGCAAGATTGCTTTTGTTTGCATAATACTTTTTTGTATAGTGTTTTTGTGTTTTGTTGTTGCAAAGGTGGTTAGTTATTTTTCTTCTCATAAAAAAGTAACACAACAAGCGCCCGTTGAATTGGTTATTCCTGTTTTTGATCTACGCGTATATTGCAAGGAAATTTCTGCCTCCGTTATGCCCGATATGAAAAGAGAGGTTTATCAGCATTGTCTTAATTTGGAAAGTGAGGCCTATTTTGCTATTCGTGAAATGTGGGATAAGCTTTCTGATAGTGCTAAAAAACAATGTTTGACGAGGGTCCGTCCTGGGGATGGAAATTATTTTCTCTTACGAGACTGTTTTCTGAATGAAAGAGAAAATAAAACAGGCAAAAGGCGCAATTACTTTTAAGTTTTTATATGGAAAGTTAAAAGGATGCGAATTTTGATAAAAAGATAAAAGCCTCTTAAATGACTATCTGCCTCATGACCAATAGCAGCTTGATTTATTTATCTTGTTATATCGAACTTCTTATTTAAGGTGTGGCGACATAAGGTATGGATGGCCTCCTTGAAATGTTTAAGGGGGCGTGGTGGAGTTTCAGGAGGATTTGTTGCGCTTTTTTAAGGGAAATAACAAGTGTGGGAAATCCATTTCGTGATGGTTTTGGTGAATGGTATAATGGTAAAACCATCATGAAATGTATAAAATTTATAAAGCAAGTTCATCTTTATGGTTTAAACAAAGAATAAGCCGGTACTATCTCACACTTTGCTCGCTCCCAATGGTGCTCTCGACAACCCTTTAGCCTTAGAGACGGTTCATAAGAGGCACTTTTAGTCTTTTTATCGTTTTTACTCCACGCAGGTTTTCCCACATGTAACATGCAAGAAAAAGAGATTGATTCAACAGCAAACAGATTGAGGATGAAAAATCCTACGGTATTAATTTTCTTATTCAACACAAAAAATATGAATTATCATTACAAATCAATTTAGTGTATGAATTTTATAAGTATTTTCATTGTTAACAGACCAGTGTGATTTGAGAACCTTCATTCTTTGAGGGTGTAAGTCAATAGACATGACAAAAATGAGTAAAAAAACATTCCTTTTATAAACATTTACGGCTTCTTCATGCGTAAAGCGCTGTGCTGGGTTTAAAAATGTGCTTGTTTTATAATTCTAGTTTTCTTTATCAGAAAAGATAAGTAAGGAAATACGTTAGGCCATTCTTATTGATAGGCTTTGAGGAGGGTATTTTTTTGAGAAGAAGCTGATTTTTAAAAAAGTGTGACATATTGGTCGTTTTTTTCATAATTTGATATTTTTTTGTATTTAAATATTTTGTTTTTAAGCTCAATTTGTTATAAATAAAAACTGTGATTAACTTAAAAACTCTATGGGTTAAAATAAAAATTGATAGTATCATTGACTTTTTTGGGAAAGAAGATTGATCTCTTGGTGATTATAGGGCTTGAATAATACTTCGTGTTAATCTATCTATAAAAGTTAAGAGGTTTTGTGAGGCGATCGTGGATTATCGCTCGCAAGGGGTTGCTTTAGCGATGAAGAGAGGCTATATTTATAAAATAAAGAGGTTCGCGCAGTGACTCGTTGGGATGGAAGTGCTTGTGAGTTAAATGCACGAGGGGGTAGAGAATATCGGCGTTTTTAGGAGCGGTGGTTTTAGAGCAAAAAAGGAAGCTTCTACTATTCTCTGGCAGGAATTTTTTCTTTGTCAGGTGTGTTATATGTGTGTTTTCCTTTTTGTTTTCCACAAGATAATTATTTTTTTTAGTGAAATATGGTTTATTTTAAAAAAAACACTTGGCATTTTACGTGAACATCATTAGGTTTCTGCTGTTTGACAGAGAAAAAGGGAATTTTTGATTTACGATTTCCCTGCTGTTTTGTGATTTTCAAGAAAATATATGCTTTTATCAATATCAGTAGGGTTCGTTTGAGTGAAATAAACGCGGATAGCTTGATAATCGTATGTTAAACATGATCAGCATTATCAAAAGATAATGTAATGAGGAAGCGTCAATTAAGACACACATAAGACAAACACTCCAAAAAGGGATAAAGATGAGGCCACAACAAAATAGACGGGTACGCGGTCGCAATAATAACAATAATGGTAATAACAATAATAATCGTCGCGGTCCTAATCCGTTGTCTCGCAATTATGAAAGTAGCGGTCCGGATGTTAAAATTCGCGGGAATGCTCAGCAAATTGCCGATAAATACATAAGCCTTGCGCGTGATGCACAAGGTGCAGGTGATCGTGTTATGTCGGAAAATTATTTACAACATGCCGAGCACTATTTGCGTATTATTTTAGCAGCAGCTGGGCAAATGTCTCAATCGGTTCGGCGTGATGAAAATCGTGGTGATGAAAACGAAAATCGTGATGAAAACAATGGGCAAGAATGCGGTGAAATAAATCTTGATGGTGAAAAAAAGGATGCTGTCGAGGGTGATACAGATGTATTACAAATGTCGTCGCAAAAAAATGGCAATGGCCAATATGATAAAGCGCAAAATGGGGATGCGCGTGAAAACGCTTTAGAGGCTCTATCGGATGAAAAAACAGATCAAGAGCACTGCCTCTCTGAGAAAAATGTTGAACCTGTCAAAAAAATACGTCGTTCTCCTCGTCGACGTACTGTACGGACTCAAGATGAATCATCTCTTGAGCTTTCACTTACAACAGCAGAAAGCTCTAGCAATGGAGATGCATCAACAGCAACAAAAACAGCAACAAAAGAGGATTCTTCTTTGCCTGGATTAGGTGAGGGGATACAGAGAAAACCACGCCGTCGCCGAGTGGTCAATCTTGAGGCAGAGGAAAATGTTTAAACCTGAAGGGTGCTGTGTAAGCGCGCTTGTGTGGTGATGTTATTGGTATCATGATAATAAATTATAATATACTCAAGAAGCTTCTTGCGCTTTCCTTGAGTTTTCACGGGGCTGTATTGAGACTTAACGAAGGCTGTTGACAGAAAAGATTGCCTCTTTGCTGAGATTTAAGTAAGCGGATACAGAGAAAACCACGCCGTCGCTCAAGTGGTCAATCTTGAAGCAGAGGGAAATGTTTAAACCTGAAAGGTGCTGTATAAGCGCTTGTGGTGATGTTATTGGTATCATGATAGTAAATTGTATATACTCAAGAAGCCTCTTGCGCTTTCTTTAGATTTTCACGGGCAGTATTGAGACTTAACAAAGGGTGTTGACAGAAAAGATTGCCTCTTTGCTGGGATTTAAGTGAGGGAATACAGAGAAAACCGCATCCGTGTATTTTAAGAGGCAGTTCTTTTATGAAAAACGCAATGTCGTTGTTTTATTTAATTCCCACTTATATTTAATATTATTCAATGTATCCATGCCCATTTCGCGTTGGTGTTCATGAATTCTATTATGTGAAATTCATCGGCTATCTTTGCTTAATAAAAGATGTAAGCTGGGCGTTATTGCTTTAATTTTCAATGTTGCAACAGTTCTTCTTTTGATACCGGATCATTCATAAGAGGTATTTTTATTCATCCATTTTCTTGCTGGGATATGTAAAGAAATGATTTTGATTCAGTTTCTTACGAACAGATTTGAAAGGGAGAATCTTATAGTATTTGAGATTCTCGTTTGACATGCAAAATAAATCATCACTATAAATTAATATGTTGAATTTTTGCACTCAAGAAGAGGTATTTCTTGCACGTTTATTAGCTTTTCCCAAGTGATGTCAGTTTTCTTAAAATGGGAATGCGTTGACAGAAAGGTTTCTTCTTTTCCAAGATTTAAGTGAGGGGATACAGTAAAAAACGCGCCGTCGCCCGTGTGGTGAATATTTAAGACTTATCACATTGATTTATAATAATAATTCATTGTTTTGAATGTTAGGTGAGAGCCCCTAAACCCCTAGAATTCTCTCATTTCCAAATTTGTTCCATGTTGGATCAACAAAAACCATTCGCTTGCACGTTGCAAACGGGGAGAGCCCGTGTGGATAAATTTGTATAAGAAGGAATAAAAATGGCTCTTATGAACTCTCTCTAGCGCCAAGGATTGTGGGCAACATCCACGAGTTGGTAAAGCGTGTGATAATGCCGGCTTGCAGAAAATGTTTAAACCTTCAGAATGCTATGTCAGCGCTTATTGATGTTAGTTTTCTTAATGGGGCATTATCTTCGCTCTCTCTTTTGTTGTTTCAACAGAAAGAATGGAGACAAGTGCACCGGTGTGATAATTGTAAATCATAAATTTTGTTTGTCCATCAGGGGTTAAAACTTTCAGTACAATATTGTGTTCTGAGAGGCTTTGCGACAAAATCTGTGTTTTTTCCGGTAGAGAGAGCGTATGATGGATAACGTGTGGGTTTTTGCTGAGAGAGGAAGATAGCTCTGTTTGTTTTGGCGCTGATCCGGTTTTTATCACTTTATAAACAATTAAAAACAGTACGGTTAGAATAAGGAAAAGCGTTATTAAAACGGAAATAATCATTAAACCCATAAGTTTTTTTCTCACTCGTTCTACGGCAGGGTCTAAAGGGAGATCTTGAGGCAGAGAATTTTGCTCTGTGTGATGGTCTTTTGAAGGGTGCATTCGCTTATTATCCATCATGTCTTTCATTGATTATTTTTTTTGAGATCTGATGGGTTTATGCTTTTAAAGTTTTTTGTGCAAGAGGTTTGTGGAAGAAGAATGTAAAAGAGGAAGCGATGTTGGTAAAATATCTTCTTTGTGGACTGTAGACAGCTTGTCCTTTACGTTTTGGCTTTTAAGAAGAAAATTTCCATGGTTTGTTACAGACCAGATCAAGCTTACTTCTTGTTGATGCAAATTTGCATGTACGTTTATACATTGGGCAAAAATTTGTTGTCCATAAAGTGCAAACTTTTTTGTGGACGGGACCATGGCCTGTTCACAAGCTTGAGCCGTGGGATAGATTTTAACCATTGTATTGTTCGAATAGCAACTATTAAAATCATCTGTACATGAAACTAATAAGAGGATAAAAACAAGGGGATTCATCAATTATTTTCCAAATGACAGGTTGACAGAGCGGACTCCAATTTGTCAGCCTAGGGGCTTCTTCACTGTTAAACGCTTTCAAAGTTTTTTAGTTCCCCTTTGAGATGGGTTTTCCCCTTTGAGATGGGTTTTCCCCTTTGAGATGGGTTTTCCCCTTTGAGATGGGTTTTCCCCTTTGAGATGGGTTT
>NZ_JBHIRJ010000002.1:0-8590 GCF_042197045.1 Bartonella sp. AA74HLJMH | reverse complement strand
TCTATAGTGAATTAATCAAAGTCATTGGCTTGCACGTCATAAAAGGGTGTGTGTGGGGGCTCTATGTCGGTGAGTAATATTTGAAAAAAGCCTAAAATGCCTCTTATGGACGCTCTCAAAGGTCAATGGCTGTTGTAACATGAGAGACAAATGGTATGATGATGCTCAGCTACTACTTTTATGAAGTGAAAAGGGGTATGAAGGTAAAGAAGGACGTGGCGTAACAAGGGGCGGTTTTGATGGTTTACTTTACGGGGGCTATTATATCTTATTTACAGATACTGTTTTGAAATGAGCGTGGATGCGCTGGGAAATATTAAAAAAGTGCGTGAATGAAAGACATAAGTGTATTCTGTTTTAGAATGTCCTATTGTACTTGAAGAGAATATCTCCATTATAGAATGCGATAAATAAAAGCGTAAAATATGTAATTTTCATCAATTAATTGTCGTTGTCGTGGATGCTTTAAGCCCATAAAGCTGAAGAGTGATGATGGATATTAGCTTTACTCCTTGAAATTTCATATTCTGCCAAAATAAAATTATATACGCATTGCGAAAATTACACAAAAAGAGATGGGTAATAGGCTCGCTTTTATTTTGCATATAAAAGCTGAAACGGTTTGCTCTTTATCGTTTTGGTTTCTGTTTTAAAATATGCCGGTTATATGAGGGATGGAAGTTGATTGACAGCGGGAATGGATTTTATGTGGCTTTCAGTTCTCATCGTTAAGGTTTTGCGGAACTATTGGGGGACTATAGAGGTTGGTTTAAAGAGGTTGGAAAATATCTTTGTGCTTAATAAACAGATGAGACATTTTGCTAAAAAAGGGGAAACTTCTCTTGTTCATTGTTTAAAATGCTCTTTTAAGAAAAAATATCAAAATAAGTATCAGGAACAGAGAGGCAATAGACAATTCCTTCTTGTGTCAATTTGAGGGAAGCTGAACCATTCACGGAAATGGGAACGATTTTTTCGAGAACGGCACTACCAAAACAGGCTTTTTTATTGTTTGTGGGAGGGATGCCGGATTCAAAATTTTCATGCCAAGTGATGATAAGTTGCGTTTTGCCATTCAGTTTTGTTTCAATTTCACAGCGTACACAGATGCTCCCCTTTTCTTGGGAAAGGGCTCCAAAAGAAAGAGAATTGACAATCAGTTCATGAAAAGCCAAACCGATATGCAAAGCGGCATTGGGAAAAAGATAAGGATCGACGCCTTCAAGTGAAAAACGTTCTGTTTCTTTCATAAAATAACCTAAAGCCTGCGTTTGGACCAATTCGCGAAATTGAGCACCGCGCCAATCGGAATCAGTGATCAGATCTTGAGAATGAGAAAGAGAATGAAGACGACCTTGAAATTTTCGTAAAAAAACTTGAAGAGATTCAGTGTAGCGGGCGGTTTGGCTGGCAATACTTTGAATGATCGCTAGAAGGTTTTTAGAACGGTGACTGACTTCGCGAAGAAGGATTTTAAGCACTTGTTCACGGCGGCGTAAGCCGGAAATATTGACACCGGTGGTGATAATACCAATAATGTCTTCGTTATCATTGCGGTGGCAATCAATAGAAAATTTGTACCAAATCTCTTGTTTATTTGTATCTTCAAAACGTGCTTCAACAGTTTGCATTTTGCCACTGGCTAAAACTTGCAGTTTGATGGTTTCCATATTGTCTGCAAGGTCAAGCGAAAAAAAGTCGCTGTCACGACACCCAACCCGCCATTTATTGTGCAAATGGTGTGGCAAGTTTTCAGCCCATAAATAAACCAGATTTGTTGCCTGATAGAGAACGCAAATATCAGCACCACGAATCGCTTGCATGAGCGCACTCATATGAGATCTATCCATGGGAGGCTTTGAAAGAGGCGTAACGATCATAATTTTAAGATGTTACCCTGTTCTAAGCCGCTTTAGAAGCATTCTCTTGAAAAAATAAAGCTTGCGAAATAAGCGCTTTCACCATATCAGGGTTAAAAGGTTTGGTCACTAAAAAAGTTGGTTCTGGACGCTCGCCAGTGAGAAGCCTTTCGGGAAAAGCTGTGATGAAAATCACCGGTATACGGTCATTTTTCAAAATCTCGTTGACCGCATCAATCCCTGAACTGTTATCGGCTAATTGAATATCAGCCAAAATCAACCGTGGTTTTTTCTTATGATACATGATGACAGCTTCATCACGCGTGCGCGCTATTCCTACAACATGATGACCTAGGCTTTCTACCATTTGCTCAATATCAAGTGCAATAAGAGGTTCATCTTCAATAATCATTACTTCAGTGGCAATTTGTTGAGAAATATCAATGGATGCTTGGTTGAGAAGCTTGCGAAATTCTTTCGTATCCAGATTCATGATTTCGCTGGCGTCTTGTTCATGAAACCCTTCAACGGCAATGAGCAAAAATGCTTGGCGTGCACGGGGCGTGAGATAGGATAATTTGGCACTGGTTTTTTGTTCAAGACCAAATTGGGGCAGGGGTTCAGGGATGTTTGGTGTGGTTTGGTCAAAAAGATGGCAAAAAAGCCAATAGGTACCAATTCGGTCAGTGGAGGCTTTGGGAAAAATGGAGATGTCGGCAATGAGTGCTTCCAACATCGCTGAAACATAGGCATCGCCAGAGGATTGGCTACCGGTGACAGAGCGGGCAAAACGCCGAAGATAGGGAAGATGCGGGGCAATGCGCGTTGATAATGACATAATTTATAACTCCTTTGACCTTTCAAGCATTTTGTTGGTTGAAATTCTCAACCGATAAAAAAGTTCCTTGATTTGTATGGAACTTTTTACCGGCAGCTATATTTACAACCATAAGGCGAAAAATTCTTCGCGGTGCTACCAGTAATATATGGATTAGGGGGATGAAAAATGAACGACCGTGATGAAAAAAATCTCACCACACAATTTAGAGTTGGAGATGATCTTCTCGGGGTCAATAGCGAAATAGCACGGAAGTTACGTCAATTTTACATGGAAATTCAAGAAGAAGCACTGCCACGGTGTTTGCTTGAGCTTTTAGAGAAGTTGGAGCGCGCAGAGCAATTTGGCTTAAACAATGTGGAAAAGGTTTGAATCCTTTATGTCAAAGTGCGCGAAAAACTTTAAACAAGAACTCCTTTCTGTGTTGCCGGCTTTACGAGCTTTTGCTGTTTCTTTAAGTGGCAAGCACGATAAAGCCGAAGATTTGGTCCAAGATACTGTTATGAAGGCATGGGCTAAGCAAGATAGTTTTGAGATGGGAACTAATCTTAAAGCTTGGCTTTTTACCATTTTGCGCAATGAATTTTATAGTCAAATGCGTAAAAAGGGAAGAGAAGTTCAAGATACCGATGGCGTGTTTACTCAAAATGTCGCTGTTCATCCTGCTCAATATGGATCGCTTGATTTGCAAGATTTCAAAAAAGCCTTAAATTTGCTTTCTGCCGATCAAAGAGAAGCCATTATTCTCATTGGCGCATCGGGATTTTCTTATGAAGATGCTGCGGCTATTTGTGGTTGTGCTGTTGGAACCATTAAAAGCCGTGTGAGCAGGGCGCGTAATCGATTACAAGAACTTCTTAAAGTCAATGGTGAGTCTGATTATGGTCCTGATTCTTACTCAGCTGGAAGTACATTGTGTTCATTTAACGGCTAAAAAAGCATAATAATTATGATTGATAGCCTTGTTTTTTTTATTCCCGTTATAGCTATTACAGTAAAGTCAGTATCTGAGGGAATTCAGAAGTTTGGCGTGTATCCTTAGGAACACAAGAAAAGCCTGTATAAAACTTTCTCACGGGCTTTAGGTTTTATGTTCCATAAGGTTGCCTTCCTTTGTGCTGAAAAATGACGACTTTCAAGTTCGCCAATGGACATTCTATGACAACAAAAACAAATTTGATGCCTCAAATGCCTTCTTCTGATGCAACGATATCACGCTGGCGGTGGGGTGCGATTGTTGTTTCTCTTGTTATGGCTCTTTTGGCATCGGTTTTTATTATGTTGCTTTCAAATGCCGTTGATCGAGAAGTCGCACAGTTGAATACAAGTTCAGAATTGCGCGAACAGGCTGATTTGGTCCTTATTAGCCTGATTGATATGGCTGTTGCTGATCGCAGCTATGCAAAAACGCGCAAGGCGGAAGATAAAATACGTTTTGAAAATGCAGAGCGGGAGTTGGGGAATATTCTCGACTATATCGCACTTATTATTTATGCGCATCCGCAGTGGTATAAATGGTTTACGGCTTTTAAAGAAGAGGTTGAAGCACGAAAAGCCTTTATGAATGCCCATATGCGTGCTCTTGATGCGATTCCTGAACAACCTTCTCAACCTTCTCATGCGGACTCTTTGGAAGTATCAAAGATTCCTGTAGCACGTTTAGCTCAATTGATGACAAGCTTTATTAATGGGGATGATGTGGTGCGACAAAAACAGCGTGAGGGTATCGCATTGATGCGGGCGGCTTTGACATTGGCGGCTATTGTTTCCGTTGTGAGTACCTTTATTTCTGCCTATTTTGTTATTAATCGTTTTCATCGTGATATGCGCTCTTTAAAATTGTATCAATTGCTGCTTCATAGTGAAAATATCGCTCTGGAAGCCCGCGTGAAAGAACGAACACAAGAATTAGAAAGAGCACGTAATCACGCTGAAAAAGAACGCCAACGGGTTGAAATATTGTTGCAGGATGCAAGCCATCGCATTGGCAATTCTCTTGGGACGGTGTCTTCTTTGTTGGGGCTCCAGTTAAACCGGAGCAAAAATGAAGAGGTACGTGCTGTTCTAGGGGCTGCACGTGATCGTATTCAGACAATTTCTACAGCACATCGTCGTTTGCGCTTAAGTGATGATATGGAAACGACTTTATTGGCAGAGTTTCTCAGCTCTGTTGTGCATGATGTCGAATTGGCAGTCCCTTTTGAATTGCGTGAAAACATCACCATTCACACCAACTTTAAAGATTGTCGCCTGTCTTCAAGAGATGCGACAACACTTGGAATTATCCTTGGTGAACTGCTGACAAATTCCTTAAAACATGCCTTTCCTGATCAACGGTCTGGTCATATTTATATCTCCTTTGGTCCCCAGAAAGATGGACAATTGATGCTCATTGTAGAAGATGATGGCGTGGGAATGAAAAGCCAAACTTTAAAACAAAAAACAGGACTTGGTCGTGTGGTCGTGGAACAGCTCTGTATGCAATTTGGTGAAAAACCTCTGTTTGAAACTTCTGCTTTAGGAGGCACAAAGATTGTCATTCCTTTGCCAAAACTTAGCATGAATAGTTCAAAAAAAAGCTCTGACTGATTTTTTAAAAGGGTAAATTTTTTCTTTTCTCGTGGTAAGCTGCCTTTCATTCATCGTGAATGTATGGGGAGGGCATCTTTTCACAAGAAGAAGGAAAAATACGGCTTCAGTAGCGCGAACACAGCACCATTCATATCAGATTGTCAATTGCCTTCAAGAGAAACAACTTTGCTTCTTTATCTTTTGGTGTAATGTTTGATTTTCTCTCTTGTTGTTTTTTTGCTTTGTTGACTCCGATGATAGGCTTTCAAAGTTCTCCTTGTCTGAGAGCTTTGAAGTGCTTAAGTTAGCCTTTAAATTTATTTTGAATAAGTGCTCCTTTAAGCCAATAATACTTATATTCGTAAGCTCTATTGCTTTGCAAAAAGATTGTTTTTTCAAGTTTTGTTATTTTTTGTAAGGCATGTGAAACTTTAAATATGGGGTGTTTTTGTAAAAGTGTGTAACGAATACTCTTAAGGTAGAACGTGCTCAGAAAGTTCATGAAACACCGTCCTTTAGGGCTATGAACAGCATACATTCAACAAGTGGAATCTATTCAACAAAAAGTCGGGTTGTTTATAGAATGATATGGATTTTAGAATCTTCATCCTTTAGCGGGCACCTCTTTGATTTGAGATTTTATTGCATGGCAAATAAGGACGGGCTATCGTTTTGATAAAATAAACAAGAAGAGTTAGCCTTTTGGGGTTTCATATTTTTCACTTTTCTATTGTGCGTAAACCTGAAAAGGGGAGGGCGTTTTATTTTTAATCATTGTGATGCGACCTTGGGTGGTGGCATCTTTCGGCGTATTCTTTAATAGATATTTAAAATGCGGAAATCTCTTTGAGAAAAGTAAGCGCTCAAGCATATTTTTTAGATGTTTTGAGTCGTAAAAATGCAGATGCTTTCATGCTTTAAGTCTCTTCGGAGGGTGCTATTGGGCTGTTGATCAAGGCATCAATGTTGTTTTTTTCTTGTAGGAATGTTTGTAGGTCTTGATTGGTTAAGGCTTTGCTATCCGGTATACGAATGCGCATGGGATCAACTTTGACGCCATTGACAATGATTTCAAAATGACAATGGGGTCCGGTTGCCATTCCTGTTGATCCAACATACCCAATAATTTGTCCTTGTCGTACTTTCACGCCTGGTTTGATGTCTGGTGCATAACGACTTTGGTGTGAATAACTGCTGACATATCCATTGGCATGTTGAATTTCCGTATGGTTTCCATAGCCGCCTGTTACGCCTACTCTTGTGACAATACCATCTCCTACAGCAATAATGGGTGATCCTTTAGGAGCAATCCAATCAACACCCGTATGCATGCGGACATAGCCTAAAATAGGATGTTTGCGTGGACCAAAGGGAGAGCCAAAAATGCCATTTGGTGTGGGTTTGCGCAGCAAGAAAGGCTTTGAACTTTTCCCTTCAGAATCATAATAATCAACGCTTCCATCTTTTAATTGATAACGGTAATATTTATAAGTTGTATTCCCAAAAGTTGCACTAATATAACGAATTTCTGGATCAGCGTTCTTGGATGATTCCTTTGCTTTCAAATTCTTTTTGCCGTTTTTGTTTTCTTTATCGCTTTGTGGTACAGCATAAAATATTTCGATCTGATCATTGGGTGTTATCGGACTTTTCATGTCAATATTGGTGGCTAGCAGACGAATAAGACGATGAGAGAGAGATTGTGATATATTATGGCTTAGCAAAGCACTATAGAGTGCATCATAAGCCGTTGGTAATTGCGCGCTATTGATATAAGAATGTGGAATACCATTTTGAAAAGCCGTTTTAAGTGCTTTAGACATTTTAGGCTCTGTGCTTTCAATGAATTGGCCTTTATCATTCAGGGCAATGGTGAGAATATGATGCATCCCTTGATAGATACTTGCGCGTACGAGATGGTCTTCTTCACCAGCTTGTGTCACGATACCAATGCGTAAAAGGCTTCCCTCTTTAAGGGAATCGGAAAGGCTTATTTTTTCTAGCGTTTTTACAACCTGGTCAATTTGCTTTTTTGTATAACTGGTTTTTTTGAAAGCATCGGCTATCGTTTGTTTTTTACGAATAGGAATAATATCTTCAACATAGTTTTTCGTCAGATCGATACGGTGACTTTGAGGAGAAACGGTTACATTTTCTTGAACGATTCGAACTTCAGGGGATTCTGTGCCTTGGGAAGGGGAGGATACATCTTCTAATTTTAAAGGATCAATCAATGTGAGAACTGAAAGAAGTTCGGAGCTCTTTTCTAAAGTAAATCCAGCTTTTTGTACTTCTTGTTGTGCCTCTTCATCTGTCAATGTGTCGCTGTCATCAAAATCGAATTGATTTACCTTAAAATCATAGCTGCGTAAGGTGAGTTTTGTTTCAACCTTTGCTCCATAAATCTGCCCAGAATCTTCTTGTGGTGCGATATTTTGATTTTTCGTATCACTAGCAAGAATGCTTAAAGAATCAAATTTTGGATAGCTATATTTCTGGGGGCGATTTTCGGCTAAAGCCATACGAATCCATTCAAAATGTTGTGTTTGAATGACTTTTTCATCGCCTTTTTTTTGTAGAATCGATAGTTCAAATTGACGTTTTCTGTCAAAGCTTTGCCTTGCATGGGTGGGAGAAATACGATCACCTTTATAGCCATTGGCCTCAGGGTCTTGTGATTCTGATAGGTTTTCTTGCGTAAACCATTGTGGCGGTGTTACCAATCGCTGTTGTTCATCAAGAGCCGTAAAAAGTGCAATCCCCATAAGAATGCAGGAAGTGATTCCTGTCAGAATGGTTCCCGTAAGCCAACGAGCAGAGACCTGTCGGCGCGCAGGCCGCAAGCGCTTGACGACAAGAGCAGGGTCTTGTCCAGGATCGTTTTTTTGTTGTTCGTTATCCCACATAGATTTATAAGAGTACTTTTCAATATTAAATAAAGAAAGCTAGATAGATAGATAGCTTAGCATGCTTCTACAGGAATTTGATTCTTTTTACAAATTACAGATCATGCGATTCTCTTTATACAGCAATGTCTTTATAAATCGTATCTGCGCAGAAAATTTTCTCTATTAAAGTAGCAAAAACAAGCGTTATTGTGATTAACTGATTCCTAGGCAACTTCCTATTTTTATGCATTGCAATGGGGTGCTATATTTTACTTTAAAGGCGCCATGCTCTCTTTGAACTCCTTGCTGTTTTCATGTTTTATTTTTATGAAGGCAGATTTTGCCTATAATTGCTTGTTTCCAATAATGTCTTGAAATAGGATTTTTTGTTCAATATTTTATTGGTAAAGTTTGGGTTATTTTATTTAAAAAAA